>NZ_JBSGXU010000341.1:0-4312 GCF_053610205.1 Streptomyces sp. NPDC054932
CCGCGGGGAACGGTCTGCGGGCCCGACGAGGGCGTGGAAGCCACCCCCGCAGTCCGCGGCCGACGGCAGGCCCCCCGTACCCGGCACGGGGAGGAAGCCGATCTCGCCCGCCCCGCCGGAGGCTCCCCGGCGCAGCCGGCCGTCCAGGACCACGGCCGCGCCCACGCCCGCGCCGAGCCACAGCAGGACGAAGGAGTCCAGGTCGCGGGCGATGCCCAGGCGCTGCTCGGCGAGGGCGGCCAGGTTGGTCTCGTTCTCGACGACGACCACGGCGGGCAGGCTCCGCTGCAGGGCGGTGACCAGGTCCCGGTGCCAGGCCGGCAGGCCGGAGGTGTCGCGGAGTTCGCCGGTGGCCGGGGCGACCAGGCCCGGGGCGCCCATGACGACGGTGTGCAGCTCCGTGGCGCCGGCTTCGCGCGCGGTGCGCAGCAGGGCCGCCACCGCGTTCTCGGGGGCGCCGACGGGCAGGGCGGCTTCGGCCAGGGGGCGGCCGAGTAGGTCGGTGACGACTGCGGTGACCCGGTCGGTGCGCACGTCCAGGGCGGCCAGGTGGGCGCGGTCGGCGACGATCCCGTAGAGCTTGGCGTTGGGGCCGCGGCGCTGTTCGCCGGATTCGCCGGCAATTTCGATGAGCCCGGCTCCGGTGAGCCGGTCGACGAGGTCGGCCACGGAGGGGCGGGAGAGGCCGGTCATGGTTTTGAGCTGGTTGGCCGTCAGCGGCCCGGATTCCTGGAGGAGTTGCAGGGCGAGACGGTCGTTGATGGCGCGGGCCGTACTGGGCGAGGCGGGGGACGGCACCGGGGTGGGGGCAGGAGTCACGGCGCCCATCCTAGGGTCGAGGCCGTTATCTATTAGGCAGGGTCCCTGATAGTTTAATTCCCATGACCGGGGACACCGACCTCAGCCCGGCGCGCCTGCGCCATGCCCGCTACGCCATCGCCACCGTCTTCTGCATCCACGGCGCCGTCACCGGCTCCTTCGCCACCCGTATCCCCTGGATCCAGGAGCACGCCCAGCTCGGCCCGGGCACCCTGGGACTGGCCCTCGCCTTCCCCGCCCTCGGCGCGGCCCTCGCGATGCCGCTCGCCGGCCGGATCAACCACTGGCTCGGCGCCCGCGCCGCGCTGCGGGCGCTGCTCTCGCTGTGGACCCTCTCGCTGATCCTGCCGAGCCTCGCTCCCGGTCTGCCCGCCCTCTGTTTCGTGCTCTTCGTCTACGGAGCCACCGCCGGCATGTCGGACGTGGCGATGAACGCGCTGGGCGTGGAGACGGAGAACCGGCTGGGCCGCTCGATCATGTCCTCGCTGCACGGCATGTGGAGCGTGGGCGCCCTGCTCGGCTCGGCCGCGGGTACCGTCGCCGCGCACGCCGGGGCCGACGCCCGGCTGCACCACCTGGTCGCCGCGCTGGTCCTCACGGTGTGCGGGTTGTTCGCCGTACAGGGCGTGCTGGACCTGAGGGCCGACGAGGAGGCGCAGGCGCCTCCGCACTTCGCGCTGCCCCCGAAGTCCGCGCTGCTGATCGGGGCCGTCGGATTCTGCGCGGTCTTCGCCGAGGGCGCGAGTCTGGACTGGTCGGCGGTCTATCTGCGGGACGTCCTGCACACGGACGCGGGTCTCGCGGCCGCCTCCACCACCGCCTTCGCGCTCACCATGGCCGTGGCCCGGCTGGTCGGCGACCGGGTGGTGGACCGGTTCGGGGCGGTGCGCACGGTCCGGGCGGGCGGCGTGGTGGCCACCGCGGGCGGGCTGCTCGTGGTCGGGGTCCGGCATCCGGCGGGGGCGCTGGCCGGGTTCGGGTTGATCGGGCTCGGCATCGCGGTGGTGGTCCCGCTGGCCTTCGCGGCGGCGGGGCGCAGCGGGCCGAACCCGGCGCAGGCCATCGCCGGTGTCGCGACGATCACGTACACGTCGGGGCTGATCGCCCCGTCGGCGATCGGCGCGGTGGCGGACGCGACCTCGCTGGTGGTGTCCTTCGGGCTGGTCACCCTGCTGGCGTTCGCGCTGATCGCGGGTGCCGCGGTACTGCGCCAGGGGCCGCCGGTGGGGCAGGCTGGGGGCGATGTCGGCGGGGTCACCGCGAAGACCGGCCCCACCGACCTGGACGAACCTGCGCAAACTCGGCCGTAACATGTCGACCGGCTGTCGACCGGCCGCAGCAGCACGCACTGCGTGGGCTGCGGCCTCGCCGGGTGAGCGGCCGGAGCAGTGATCTTCCGGAGAAGAGGAGTGGAACATGGGCCTCGGCGTGGGCTGGACCCTGCACGGAGACGGGCGGACTCCCGCCCCCGGCGCGGTGGTCCGGCCGGAGGAGCGGCTGTCGTGGCCGCGGACCGCCGGGCTGGGTGCCCAGCACGTCGTGGCGATGTTCGGCGCGAGTTTCGTCGCTCCGGTCCTGATGGGCCTGGACCCGAACCTGGCCATCATGATGTCCGGCGTCGCGACGGTCGTCTTCCTCCTCGCGACGCGCGGCCGGGTCCCGTCCTACCTGGGCTGCTCGCTGTCGTTCGTCGGTGTCGCGGCGGCCATCCGGGCCTCGGGCGGGGACAGCGCGGTGGTCACGGGCGCCTGCTTCGTCGTCGGCGTGGCGCTGTTCCTGGCCGGTCTGGCTGTGCAGCGCTTCGGCGCCCGCGTCATCCACACGGCGATGCCGCCCATCGTGACGGGCGCGGTCGTGATGCTGATCGGCTTCAACCTGGCTCCGGTGACGGCGAGCACGTACTGGCCGCAGGACCAGTGGACGGCACTGCTGACCATGCTGTTCACCGGTTTCGCCGTGGTCTGCCTGCGCGGCTTCTGGTCCCGCATCGCGATCTTCCTCGGGCTGCTCTTCGGGTACGGCATCTCCTGGCTCTTCGACCTGCTCTTCGGCAAGATCCACTCGACGGTGGGCGGTGAGGCGGCCGTCGACCACTGGCGGCTCGACCTCTCCGCGGTCGCGAAGGCCGACTGGATCGGGCTGCCGTCCTTCCACGCGCCGGCCTTCGAGTGGTCGGCGATCCCGATCGCGCTGCCCGTGGTGATCGCGCTGATCGCCGAGAACGCCGGGCACATCAAGGCCGTGGGCGAGATGACCGGCGACCCGCTCGACGACAAGCTGGGCACGGCCATCGCGGCGGACGGCGCGGCGTCCATGCTGTCCACGGCGGTCGGCGGCCCGCCGAACACCACGTACTCCGAGAACATCGGCGTCATGGCGGCCACCCGGGTCTACTCGACGGCGGCCTACTGGGCGGCCGCCGGCTTCGCGCTGCTCTTCGGGCTGTGCCCCAAGTTCGGCGCGGTCGTCGCCGCGATCCCGGGCGGGGTGCTCGGCGGCATCACCGTCATCCTGTACGGCATGATCGGCCTGCTCGGCGCCCAGATCTGGATCAACGGCCGGGTGGACCTGCGCAATCCGCTGAACCTGGTGCCGGCCGCGGCGGGCATCATCATCGGCGTCGGCGGCGTGACGCTGCAGATCACCGACACCTTCGAGCTGGGCGGCATCGCACTGGGCACGATCGTGGTGATCACCGGCTACCACGCACTGCGGTTCCTCGCGCCCGCGCACCTCAAGCAGGGGCCCCTGCTCGACTCGGGCACCTCCTCCTACGACGACCCCGGGGAAGGTCAGGACAAGCCCCGTTGACGGGGTTTCGCCCGAACCGGGGAAGCGTACGGCCAAGTTCCCCGGATCCGGGTCGGCGCCTGCGACGCTGCCCCCATGGAAGCGGTGCTGGCGCGGATGCGCGCCCTGGAGGAGCGGCTCCCGCCGCAGGACGGTGTCGCCGTCTTCAACCGGGTCTACCTGACGGTGACGGAGACCCTGCACGGGCGGATCGAGCACGGCGGGTTCGCGGCACCGCGGCGGGCGCAGACGCTCAGCGTGCGGTTCGCGGAGCGGTACCTGACGGCGGTGGAGGCGGACCGGGCCCCGGCCTGCTGGCGCCCCCTGCTGCAGTACCGCCGCCATCCCGGGATCCGGCCGCTCCAGCACGCGCTGGCCGGGATCAACGCGCACATCGGCCACGACCTGGCGCTCGCCGTGGTGTCCACGTGCGGTGAGCTGGATTGCGAACCGCGGGCCCTGGAGGCGGACTTCGACCGGGTCGGCGACACGCTGGTCTCGCTGGAGGAGCACATCCGGGAGGACCTCATGCCGGGCCCGGACCTGCTGGAGATCGCCGACCCGCTGACCCACCTGGTCGGCTCGTGGAGCCTGGAGCGCGCCCGCGCCGGGGCCTGGTCGGCGGCCCGGCTGCTGTGGACGCTGCGCCGGGCACCGGAACTGGCCGAGGAGTTCGCGGACTCCCTCGACGCGGGCGTGGGCC
>NZ_JBSGXU010000342.1:0-4155 GCF_053610205.1 Streptomyces sp. NPDC054932
GGCGTTTGCGCCGTCGAGGTGGGCGCGGGTGGATGATTTGTTGGGTGGGGGGTTGTGTGTTTTGAAGCCGAGGGCGGCGGGGTCGATGCGGGGGCGGGCGGCGAGGGGGTCGTCGGCGCCGACGGCGAGCACCCAGGGGAGCTCCATGACGGGGCGCAGCTCGATACCGCGGACCGGGCCGCCGATGGTGATCCAGGCGAGGTCGAGGTCGTCGGCGGCGAGGGCGTCGAGGCAGCTGCGGATGGAGTTCTCGGTCTGGAACTCCAGGCTCACCTCCGGGTGACGGCGGCGGAAGGTGACGACGGCCTCGGACATGAAGTGACGCACCGTCGTCGCACCGGTGGTGACGCGGACCGTGCCGCCGCCGCCCCGGACGAGGTCGTCCACGCGGCGCAGGGCGCCGTCGAGTCCGGCGATGCCGTCGGCGGCGGCCGCCCGGAGGATGCGGCCGGCCTCGGTGGGTACGACGCCACGGGCATGGCGCTCCAGGAGGCTCGTGCCGGTCTCCTTCTCCAGGCGGCGGACGTGCTGGCTGACGGCCGACTGGGTGCAGCCGAGGTCGCGGGCGACGGCGCTGAGGCTGCCGGCGCGGCAGACGGCCACGAACACACGCAGATCGTCGAGGGTCACGAGGTCCAAGGTATCGCTTGGGGGCAGAGAGCAATTCAGAGGATTGACTTGGGATTTGGGTGGGACCAAGATCGATGCAGGGCCCGGGCGGCAACCCGTCCCCGCCTTCGCCACGGGGTCCGGAACCCAGGCGCGGGCAGGGACGGGTGCCGACCCACCCGGCCCGCCATCACCGACCGGAGGGACACACCGGTGTCGGATCATGCCGTCGCATGGCTGCGGGAGCTCGGTGCGCAGGAACTCGCCCACCCCGGTGGGACCCTACTCGCGCATCTCGAGCGCGTACGGGACCTCCTCGCGTCCTGGGGAGCGCGGCCCGTGCTCCGACGGGCGGGCCTGTGCCACGCGTTCTACGGTACGGACGGATTCCCCGCCGGCCTGCTGCCGCTCGCCCGGCGGGCCGACCTGGCCTCGGTGATCGGCGACGAGGCCGAGGAGATCGTGTACCTGTACGCCGCCTGCGACCGGGCGGCTTCGTATCCGACGCTCGCCTGCGAGGAGGCGGCCTTCCGGGACCGGTTCACGGGCCGCGTCCAGTCCCCCGCCCCGGAGCTTCGGCGGGACCTCGCCGAGCTGTCGGCGGCCAACGAGCTGGACCTCGCGCGGATCGATCCCGCCTTCCGCGCGGCGTGGGGGGCCGAACTCCTCGCCCTGTTCACCCGGTGGCGGGGACTGCTGAGCGAACCGGCCCGGCGGGAGTGCCGGGCCGTGCTCGGCGGCTGAGGCGGCCGGGGGCAGGAATCAGGGGCCGGCGGCCGCCGGGAGCGGATCCGGGCGGCCGGTGAGGGTGATCTCGGCGGCGCTGGTCCAGGGGCCGCGGCCGCCCGCCTCGGTCAGCGCTCTCAGGCGCAGGTAGCGGCCGCTCTTCACGGAGAGGGCGGCGCTCTGGACGGCGGCGGTGTCGGCGAAGGTCCCGGTGGCCACCGGCGGGCCCCAGTCGGTGGTGGTGTCGGAGAGGTGGACCTCGTAGTCGCCGATCCGGCCGTTGACGCCGCCGTCCTGGCGGGGCTGTTGGCCGAGGCCGTCCACCGCGTAGCGGGCGCCGAGGTCGATCCGGATCTCGTGCGGGAACGGGGCGGCCGTGCCGCCGGACCAGGCGGTGTGCCAGATCGTGGCCGGGTTCCCGTCGAAGGCGTTGCGGGCGGCGCCGTTCTCGGCACCGGTCTCCTGGCTGTCGGCGGAGACCAGGGACCAGGCCGACCGGTCGATCGGGGCGGAGGCGGACGGCAGGGGTCCGGCCACGGGGATGCTCGTGCCGGTGGCCGAGACGGTGAACGCACCCGACTTCGGGGCGGTCTTGATCCAGAGCACTCCGGAACGGTCCGCCGGGTCGAAGAACCAGCCGGACGCGGCGGAGTCGTAGGCGGCCCTGGAGGCGAGGCGCGCCGCGGGGGCCCCGTCCACCGTGACGGTGGCGGGCGCGGTGGCCACGTGCAGGGTGAACTCGTAGCCGCGCGAGGCCGGTTTGCCGGTGTAGGTGCCGGTGGGGGCGCCGACGGAGACGGTGACCGTGCCGGTGCCGGTGGTCGGGGCGGTGACGTCGACCCGCTGCCGGGCGTAGGCGCCGGACTGGTGGGCGCGGGTGCGGCCGTCGTCCTCGTAGAGGCTGAAGGAGGAGTTGCCGCGCGGGTGGATGTCGTAGGTGAGGGTGGAGACGGGCTTCTCTCCCGTGTGGTTCATCTGCGGCCACATCGGCACGATGGCACCGCCCTTGACGAAGAGCGGCAGGGTGTCGAGCGGCGCCTGGTAGCCGTCGAGCCGGCCGGGGCCCGCGTACGTCCGGCCCGTCCAGTAGTCGGTCCAGGTCCCGGCGGGGAGGTGGATGCCGTCGCGGACCGAGGTGTCGGAGACGACGGGCGCGACGAGCAGCGAGTCACCGGCCATGAACTGCCCGCTGGTGAGGTTGCCGCGGGCCACCGGGTCGTCCGGGTACTCCAGGACCATCGCGCGGGTGCTGGGTACGCCGCTCTCGTGGGCGACGCGGCTCATCGTGTACAGGTACGGCATCAGCCGCATCTTGAGCTGGAGGTACTTGCGGTTGATGGAGAGGTACGGCTCGGCGAAGCGCCAGGGCTGCTTGTCCTGGTAGCCGGTGGACGGGTTGGTCGCGCCCCAGCCGGACATGGTCATGAAGGCCGGGGTGAAGGCCTTCCACTGCAGGTCCCGGGTGTACGTCCGGGGGCTGCCGCCGAAGATGCCGTCGATGTCACCGGCCGCGTAGTTGAGGCCGGAAAGACCTGCGCCGGTGATGGCCGGGACGTGCCAGCGCATGTCGTCCCAGGTGCCGTGGGTGTCGCCGGTCCAGACGACGGCGTTGCGCTGGGTGCCCGCCCAGCCGTCGACGGTCCAGACGAAGCGGCGGGCGTCGGAGTTCTTCTCGATCCCGTCCACGGCCTGCTGCACGCCGTCGAAGGCGTATTTGTAGCCGCTGCCGATCCACGCCACATCGGTCTTCACGCCCCGGCTGCCGGCGGTGGCGACCTCGTCGGCGATGGAGCCGAGGCCGGTGGAGGTCCACAGGCCCGTCTGGAAGCCCTTGGCCCTCAGTGCGTCCACGGTCGACTTGAGGGGCGCGGTGTAGCCGCAGCCGTAGCCGTCGTTGGGCAGGAACCAGCCCGAGGGCATGTCGGCGGCCCGGGCGTCGGCCGCGTAGCCGACGACGTCGGGGGTGGTCTGGTGGCGGGGGCGGTTGTGGTCGCCCTGGTAGTCGGGGTTGGACGCGTTGAAACAGTCGGCGTTGCCGAGCTCGAAGCCCCACATCGGCGCCATGAAGGGCTTTCCGCTGACGTCGGTGTAGGCGTCGAGGACGGACTTCAGTGAGTCGCCGGTGAAGTACCAGGCGTCGAAGCGCTTCTCGTCGTGGGTGAGGATGGTGGGCGCGTCGAAGCCGTAGGAACCCGGGGCCCAGGTGTTGCGCATGGCGCCGTAGCCGTTGGTGGACATGTAGAAGGGGGCGGGGCTGGCGTTGTCGTTCTCGCGCCACTTGTTGTCGACGGCGATCGGGACGGTCTTGCCGCGCAGCGCCCATTCGCCCAGGCGCAGGCCGGTTCCGTAGAACTGCTCGTCCGCGCCCCGGGCCAGGTACTGGGTGGTGCGGTTGCCGGTCCAGCTGGTCGGCCGGGTCTCCTGCCAGACGGGGGTGGTGTTGTCGGCGCGGTAGACGGAGAACTGGAGGGGCCTCTTGTTGACCCGGATGGAGAGGGATCCGGTGGTGATCCGGTAGTGGGCGCCGGCGTCCGTGTAGCTCACGGGCACGGAACCGAAGTCGGTGGTGGGGGCGAGGTCGGAGCCGGCCGGGTCGTCGGTGAAGGAACCGTCGGGCGAGAGCCAGAGACGGAAGATGTCGGCGCGGGCGACGACCACGCGGGCCCTGGCTCCGCCGGAGGCCGTGACGGTGAAGGTGTTCCCGGACCGGGTGAAGCCGGTGACGTCGCCCGCCGTGGCCGTGGCCCCGGCGGTTCCGGCCGGTGCGGCCGAGGCGGGTACGGCGAGCGGTCCGGCGGCGGCCAGGCCCACGACGGTGAG
>NZ_JBSGXU010000343.1:0-3980 GCF_053610205.1 Streptomyces sp. NPDC054932
GGCTGGCGGGGCTCGGCGCGCTGCCCGGCGGTGCGGGCCAGCAGGGCGAGGCCGAAGGCCAGGGTCTTGCCGGAGCCGGTGCGGCCGCGGCCGAGGGCGTCGCGGCCCGAAAGGGTGTTGGGCAGGGTGGCTCCCTGGATCGGGAACGGCACGCTCAGGCCCTGTGTGCCGAGGGCAGCAAGCAGCTCCGCCGGCATGTCGAGGTCGGCGAAGGCCTCGACGGCGGGCAGCGCGGGAGTGATGGTCTTCGGCGGAGCGAACTCGCCCTGTACCGCTGCGGGTCGGCGGCCGTAGCCGCCCGAGCGGCGCGGACCTCCGGAACGGCTCGGGGCCGACGACCCGAAGCGGCTGCCCCGCTCCGAACCGGCGGCAGCGCCGAAAGCGGGGCCGCCGGTGCGGCTGCGGGTGCGAGAGGAGCGGTCGTTCGTACGTGTGCGGTTCATTCAGAACCTTTCCTTGATGCGGCGCGTATCAAGGAATTCCCGCAGCGGAAACGCGGCGCTGGGAATCACAAGAACGTTGCCGAATGGAATGTGAAAGCGACTCTGGCCCGCGAGGATTCTGTATGGGCGCAGGCGCTGAGATGAGACCGCGTCACGGGGACGCGAAACCGAGAAATCGAGTGGGGTGAAGCACCAAGCAGGCTGTAACCTTGAAATACTTCATCCCGCAGGTGACACCACTGCGGGAAATGCGTGCAGCTGGGGCCCGCACCCCGAGGGATGCGGGCCCCAGCTACGAAATGCGCGTCAGCGTCAGGCGGGAACGATGTTCTCGGCCGTCGGGCCCTTCTGGCCCTGCGCGATGTCGAAGGTGACCTTCTGGCCTTCCAGCAGCTCGCGGAAGCCCTGGGCGGCGATGTTCGAGAAGTGGGCGAAGACGTCGTCGCCGCCACCGTCCTGCTCGATGAAGCCGAAGCCCTTGGCCGCGTTGAACCACTTCACGGTGCCAGATGCCATGTCATATCTCCTTTGGGGCAGTACACCAGCATCCGCACTGTACGGACACCGTGTCGCCGCGATGATGCCCCGCCGGAAAATGACCCGGAAATATGAAGCACTCGAATGTGACGCGGAGGTCGACTGGAGCGCTTGAAGTTTTTGGGTACCAAAACTGCAACCGAGATCGACAGTAGCACGTTGCAGCGGTTCGTGTGCGCTAAATATCTCCATCGTGTGCAGTGCGGAAAAACTCTCCCTGCGGGGTCCATTAAACTCTCTGACCGCGGGGATAGATATTGATTCCCCCCGAGTGCAGCGTTTCGCGAGCAAGGGCGTCCGCCAGCTGCGACGTGCAGTCCAGGGGACGTGAGCCTGCGGGGTGGGTCCGCAGCGCCCTCCCGAAGGGATCAGCAGCTCGCAGGGCTCCAGGGCGGTCTCGGGGGGGCGTCCACGGCAAGGCGGCGCGGCCAGCCCCGCGCTCGCTACACGTCTGTTCCGCAGCGCCTGACCGTCACTGCGGTCGTTCGCGAAGCCGCTCCCGCAGGTGGAGGAGAACCTTGGTGTCGGCGATTTCGACCAAGGCTGCCAACAGGATCCGGATACGAGCGTCATCGCCATGGTGCACAGCCCGCACGATGGCCTCGACGGTGGCGGCCGCCTCAGCGGGAAGGCATGGTGGGCCGGCCGTGGCCCACACGTGAACGGCAGGAC
This sequence comes from Streptomyces sp. NPDC054932, assembly GCF_053610205.1. Classification (NCBI taxonomy): domain Bacteria; kingdom Bacillati; phylum Actinomycetota; class Actinomycetes; order Kitasatosporales; family Streptomycetaceae; genus Streptomyces; species Streptomyces sp. NPDC054932. The sequence goes on from NZ_JBSGXU010000343.1 coordinate 1,653, forward strand.
CGGCCGTGCCCGGCCGTTCTGCCGGAGTGTCCTGCTCAGGGTCACTGCCTTCATCCACCGGCACCCGTGAACCTCCTGACGAGATGGTCAGCTCAACGGTGATCTCAGTGGCCATCTCACTGGCACGGCTGGACCAGGCCGCCCCCGAGTCCCGGTGCGCAGCCTTCTTCGAGACTTGCATCAGTGGGGACCGGCGTGTGGAGCCTGTCCCGCTGAGAGGCGTGGCACTCTCGTCGCGAGCACCGTTGGCGGGGAAGGTGGCGTAGGTGATGGCTGAGCTGAAGTTCGAAACCGTCGTGTGCCCGCACTGCGCGGCCTGCCCGGCCGCTGAGCAGGCCCGTACCGTCACCGCCGACCGGTGCCGGGTGACGGTGACGTGGCATCTCCCTTCCTGCCCGCACTATGCCGCCGATCGCGTGTTGGCGGGGAAAGAGGACTAGGCAGACCCGTCGAGGTTCTGAGCCAAGCCCTCCGACCAACCGCCCCTTTTGGAAAGCGAATTCACGCGACCGAGGCAGCGGTGTGACGCAGGTCATCGAGGACGTGTCTCGCGACGCGAGACCGGCGGGGGCTCGTGTGGTGCAAGTGGTGCGTGAACAGCCCTCCGGCCAGGGAGTTCCTGCGAGTTGGGGCACGCGGAGGGCACGGCGAGGGGTGAGAGGTCTAGACAACGAAGAAGACCCAGGTCGCTGACCTGGGCCTTCGTTCAAGAGCGGATGACGGGAATCGAACCCGCGCTATAAGCTTGGGAAGCTCATGTTCTACCATTAAACTACATCCGCACAGCGGGCCAGTTGCCTGGATCCCTGGTTTTGCCCACTCTACCTCATGATCGACCCCCGGTGAATTTGCCGCGGGGTCGTTGTCGTGTGTCGCGTGCACCGACGCGTGTGGGTGCGGGAGTTGGGGCGTACCGTGTGGGTGCGGAGCGGCGGCTGGAGCGAGTACCGATCATCCCCTAATGTGGCGATTCGTCGCAGTACGGCTCGTTGGGGAAAGGGACTCGATGGAGCACACCGTCGTCCGTTGTGCCGAAGGGCACGTTTTCAGTACCGCCTCCTTCCCGCTGCAGCACCTCGGTGCCGGCCGGATCGGGCCCGGACGGCTGCTGCGGTGTCCGCGGTGTGCGCGGTTGCGGCACGCCGTGCCCGTGGGGGGCGCGAAGCGATAGTCGCCGGGCCGGGCGCGCGGCTCGTCCTCTCGATTGGGGGTGGCCCGCGCGCTCTGCGTATCCTCGGGACGTGCTTCTCTCTGACAAAGACATCCGGGCCGAGATCGACAGCGGACGGGTTCGCATCGACCCGTTCGAGGAATCGATGGTGCAGCCCTCCAGCATCGATGTACGTCTCGACCGGTTCTTCCGGGTGTTCGAGAATCACCGGTACGCCCACATCGATCCGGCGATCGAGCAGGCGGACCTGACCCGGATGGTCGAGCCGGAGGGTGACGAGGCGTTCATCCTCCACCCCGGCGAGTTCGTCCTCGCCTCGACGTACGAGGTCATCTCGCTGCCCGACGACATCGCCTCCCGGCTGGAGGGGAAGTCCAGCCTGGGCCGTCTCGGCCTGGTGACGCACTCGACCGCCGGGTTCATCGACCCCGGGTTCTCGGGCCATGTGACCCTGGAGCTGTCGAACCTCGCCACCCTGCCGATCAAGCTGTGGCCGGGCATGAAGATCGGGCAGCTGTGCATGTTCCGGCTCAGCTCGCCCGCCGAGTTCCCGTACGGCAGCGAGCGCTACGGGTCGAGGTACCAGGGGCAGCGCGGGCCGACCGCCTCGCGCTCCTTCCAGAACTTCCACCGCACCCAGGTGAGGCACGAGGCATGAGCGACGTACGCGAGAACCTGACCTACGACGGCTTCGGGCGCGCCGTGCGCGAGCTGGCGCAGACGATCGCCGACGACGGCTACGAGCCCGACATCATCCTGAGCATCGCCCGCGGAGGCGTGTTCGTGGCCGGCGGGCTGGCGTACGCCCTCGACTGCAAGAACATCCACCTGGTGAACGTCGAGTTCTACACCGGCGTCGGCACCACGCTGGAGATGCCGGTGATGCTGGCGCCCGTGCCCGAGGCGATCGACTTCACCGACAAGAAGGTCCTCATCGCCGATGACGTGGCCGACACCGGCAAGACCCTGAAGCTCGTGCACGACTTCTGCCTGGGTCACGTCGCCGAGGTGCGCTCCGCCGTCGTCTACGAGAAGTCCCACTCGCTCGTGAAGTGCGAGTACGTGTGGAAGAAGACCGACGAGTGGATCAACTTCCCCTGGTCCGTCGAACCGCCCGTCGTGAAGCGTGAGGGCCAGGTCCTCGACGCCTGACCGCC
>NZ_JBSGXU010000344.1:0-3932 GCF_053610205.1 Streptomyces sp. NPDC054932
ACACCGAGCCCCTGCTGCGGCTGAACGTCGAGGCCCGCGACGGGGCCACCCTGGACAGGATCCGCGACGAGGCCCTCGCCCTCATCCGCGCCTGACCCTGTCCAGCCCCGCCGGCGTTTGAGCACGGGGCACCTTTTCAGCGGTAGCCGGGGGAAGGTCCGGGCGGAGCCCGGTGCCCGGCGGAGCCGGGTTCCCCGGGGGCGCAGCCCCCGGGGCCCGACCCGGCCCCCACGACACCGCACCGCCGCGGACTCGGCGGTACGCTGACCTCGCCCCACCCACCTGCCCGAAGGGAATCGCCCCATGCCGCTCGAAGCCGGCCTCCTGCAGATCCTCGCCTGCCCCGCCTGCCACTCGCCCCTCGAGGACAAGTCGGCCGACGAGACGGCCCCCGAGCTGATCTGCACCGGTCAGGACTGCGGCCTTGCGTACCCGGTCCGCGACGGCATCCCCGTCCTCCTCGTGGACGAGGCCCGCCGCCCCGCCTGATCCCCTGCCGCGCCGCACCCGCACCGCGCAGCACCGCGTACGCAGACGCTGAGACCGATTCCGCCACCCTGGATCCGTCAACACCGCCGGAGGCCGCCATGCTCGACGAGTCGCTCCTCGACGCACCGGACGATCTCGCCCGCGTCGACCGCCGGGGCCTGCTCCGCGGTGCGGCCGAGGCCGGAGCCAGAGTCCGTACCGCCGCCCGGCACGCGACCGAGGCGGGCCTCGCCGAGCTGCGCCCCGACGGCCGCCCGCGCTCCGTCCTGATCGCCGGGCCCGGCACCGCCGCCACCGGCGTCGCCGACCTGCTCGGCGCCCTCGCGGGAGCCTCCGCGCCCGTGATCCGGCTGGACCCCACCGGCGTGGCCCACGCGGCCGGCGCGCTGCGCTGGGCCCTGCCCGGCTGGGCCGGACCCGTCGACCTGCTGCTCCTCGCGACCACCGACGGCACCGAGCCCGGGCTCGGTGTCCTCGCCGAGCAGGCCTACCGGCGCGGCTGCACCGTCGTCGCTGTCGCCCCCGAACGCTCACCCCTGAGCGAGGCGGTGGACGGCGCGCACGGGCTCCTCGTACCCATGGCCAAGGCCCCGTACCAGGAGTACGACGAGTCCGCCGCGGCCGGACCCGGCGCCCTGTGGGCCCTGCTCACGCCCCTGCTGCTGCTCCTCGACAAGGTCGGCCTGATCACCGCCGCCCCGGACACCCTCCAGCTCGTCGCCGACCGGCTCGACCGGACGGCCGAACGCTGCGGGCCCGCCATCGCCACCTACTCCAACCCGGCCAAGACCCTCGCCGCCGAGCTGGCCGACTCCCTCCCGCTCATCTGGAGCGAGGGCACCGGCGCGGCCCCCGCGGGCCGCCGGTTCGCCGCCACCCTCGCCGAACTCGCCGGCCGGCCCGCCCTGGCCGCCGTGCTGCCCGAGGCGCTGCCCGCCCACGGCATCCTGCTCGCCGGTTCCTTCGCCGCAGGCGCCGACCCCGACGACTTCTTCCGCGACCGGGTCGAAGAGCCCCAGGCCCTTCGCGCCCGGATCGTCCTGCTGCGCGACCGGCCCGCCGGTGGCCTCACCGCCGCCCCCGCCGCACGCGAGCTCGCCCACAGCCACGACACGGCCATCAGCGAACTGGAACCGGAGGAGGGCGTCGAGCTGGAGCAGCTCGCCGAACTCCTCGCCGTCACGGATTTCGCCACCGCCTACCTGGCGTTGGCTTCCGGGGGACACAGCTGAGGCACTGAAGCACCCAGCTCTATCCAGGAAGACGACGATGGACCGCCTGACGAACACGATCCGCCCCTACGCCTGGGGATCCACCACGGCCATCCCCACGCTCCTCGGTGTCGAACCCACCGGTGAGCCCCAGGCCGAGATGTGGATGGGAGCCCACCCGGGCGCCCCCTCCCGCCTCGACCGCGGGACGGGCGAGAGGGCGCTCTCGGAGGTCATCGCCGCCGACCCCGAGGGCGAGCTGGGCGCCGCCACCGTCGCCAAGTTCGGCCCCCGGCTGCCCTTCCTGTTCAAGATCCTCGCCGCCGGCGCCCCGCTCTCCCTCCAGGTCCACCCCGACCTGACCCAGGCGCGGGCGGGCTTCGAGGACGAGGAGCGCCGCGGGGTCCCGATCGACGCGGACCACCGCAACTACAAGGACCCCAACCACAAGCCCGAAATGATCTGCGCGCTCACCGCGTTCGACGGGCTGTGCGGCTTCCGCCCGCCGCTGGAGACCGCCGAACTCCTCGCGGGCCTGGACGTGGACAGCCTCAAGCCGTACGTCGACCTGCTGCGCGCGCACCCCGAAGAGGCGGCCCTGCGCGAGATGCTGACGGCCGTACTGACCGCGGACCGCGCCGAGATGGCCCACACCGTGAGCGAGGTCGCCGCGGCCGTCACGCGCCTCGGTGACGCCTACACCCCGTACGCCACCCTGGCCCACCACTTCCCGGGCGACCCGGGAGTCATCGCGGCCATGCTGCTCAACCACGTCCGACTCCAGCCCGGCGAGGCGATGTTCCTCGGCGCCGGCGTCCCGCACGCCTACATCGACGGCCTCGGCGTCGAGTTGCTCGCCAACTCGGACAACGTGCTGCGCGCCGGACTCACCCCGAAACACGTGGACGTGCCCGAGCTGCTGAAGATCGCGAGGTTCGAGCCGGGCGATCCGAACCTGCTGCGCCCCGAGGGCGACGCAGAGGAGGTCTACGAAACCCCCATCGACGAATTCCGGCTCTCCCGCTTCCTGCTCGCGCCGGGCGGTGTCCCGCGCGCGCTCCCGCACGACACCCCGCAGATCCTGCTCTGCACGGCGGGCTCCCCGCGGGCGGGCGAACTGTCCCTGACTCCCGGCGAATCGGTTTTCGTACCGGCCGGCGAAAAGGTCGAACTGTCCGGAACCGGCACGGTCTTCCGTGCCACTGTGGTGGTCTGACGCAGCGCCCCTCCCGCCGACTGCAACAATGTGCGCCGGTAGTCAGTGGCTAGGAAGGACACCCTGCACCCATGAGCGCGTCGGGCGGTACCAAGGCGATCGTGGCGGCACTCGCCGCCAACCTCGCCATCGCTGTAGCCAAATTCGTGGCATTCCTCTTCAGCGGCTCCTCGTCGATGCTCGCGGAAAGCGTCCACTCGCTGGCCGACTCCGGGAACCAGGGGCTGCTGCTCCTCGGCGGCAAGAAGGCACAGCGCGAGGCGACGCCGCAACACCCCTTCGGGTACGGGCGCGAGCGCTACATCTACGCCTTCCTCGTCTCCATCGTGCTCTTCACCGTCGGTGGCATGTTCGCCATCTACGAAGGCATCGAGAAGATCAACCACCCGCACCCGATCGAGGCCTGGTACTGGCCCGTCGGTGTCCTCGTCTTCGCGATCATCGCGGAGTCCTTCTCCTTCCGCACCGCGATCCAGGAGTCGAACGAGATCCGCGGCAAGCAGACCTGGAGCCAGTTCATCAAGCGGGCCAAGGCCCCCGAGCTGCCCGTCGTCCTCCTGGAGGACTTCGGCGCGCTGGTCGGTCTGGTGCTGGCCCTCGGTGGTGTCGGCATCGCCCTGGCCACCGGCAACGGCGTCTGGGACGGCATCGGCACCCTGTGCATCGGCGTCCTGCTGATCGTCATCGCCATCGTGCTGGCCGCCGAGACCAAGTCCCTGCTGCTCGGTGAGGCGGCCGGCATCGAGGACGTGGAGAAGATCCAGGCCGCGGTGGTCGACGGTGACGTCGTCACCCGCGTGATCCACATGCGCACCCTGCACCTGGGTCCCGAGGAGCTGCTGGTCGCCGCCAAGATCGCGGTCGAGGGCAACGACACCGCGATCGAGGTGGCCGACGCGATCAACGCCGCCGAGGCCCGCATCCGCGAAGCGGTCCCGATCGCCCGGGTGATCTACCTGGAGCCGGACATCTACCGGCCCGAGGCCGCCCAGTAACCCGCGTACGGGCGAAGGCCC
>NZ_JBSGXU010000345.1:0-3816 GCF_053610205.1 Streptomyces sp. NPDC054932
CGCCCCCGGCGGACCCACCCCTCACCGACGGCCGCCGGCCCCTACGGCCGGATGTTCTGGTTCAGGTGGAACAGGTTCCCCGGGTCGTAGGTGCGCTTGACCGCGACCAGCCGGTCGTAGTTGTCCCTGTAGTTCGCCCGGATCCGGTCCTGGTCGTCATCGGCCATGAAGTTGATGTAGCCGCCCTCCTGCGAGTGCGGGGCGGTCGCCTCGTAGTAGTCGCGCACCCAGGCCGTGCCCGCCTCGTTCGTGGCCGGGTCGGGCCACATGCCCGCGATCACCGTGGCGAACGAGGCGTCCCGGTACGCGAAGGACGTCGCGTCCGGTGCGACGCGGTGGCAGGCGCCGTTGATCGGGTAGATGTGGACCGTCGAGTTCACGGCGGGCAGGCCCGGCGCGTGCCGAAGGTGCGCGTCGATCGCGGCGTCGGTGAGCTCGGAGACGAAGTTGGCCTTCCAGTAGTGCTGGAGGCCGGGCGGTACGAGCGCGTCGAAGGCGCTGTTGAGCGCCGGGTACGGCATGGGACCCACGTGCTCGGCGACGACCGGCGCGAAGTCGCGGAAGGTCTGTACGGCGCGCTCCCCCTCGTCGAGCGGCCCGGACCAGCACGCCACGATCAGCGCGAAGGTGTCACCGTGCCGGTCCTCCGGGATGAACGGCAGCGGCGGTGCGATCTGGAAGGCCGGGAACCCGCCCAGCTCCTCCGGCGCATCGGCGATGTGGTCGGCGAACGAGCGCAGCACGGTGGCGGCATCCTCCAGCTCGAAGAGCATCGGTCCGCCGTAGATGTCCTTGACGGGGCTCAGCCGGTACTCGAACGAGGTCACCGCGCCGAAGTTGCCGCCCCCGCCGCGCAGCGCCCAGAACAGGTCGGCGTTCTCCTCCTCGCTCGCCACGACGAGCCGGCCGTCCGCGGTCACCACATCGGCCGAGACCAGGTTGTCGCAGCTCAGGCCCAGTCCGCGGGCCAGGTACCCGATGCCGCCACCGAGGGTGAGCCCGCCGATGCCGGTGGTGGAGATGATCCCGCCGGTCGTGGCCAGCCCGAAGGGGTAGGTGGCCGCGTTGAAGTCGCCCCAGGTCGCACCGCCCTCGGCGCGGGCCGTACGCCCGGCGGCATCGACGCGGACGCCGCGCATCCCGGACAGATCGGCGACCACGCCGCCGTCGCAGGTGCCGAAACCGGGCACGCTGTGCCCGCCGCCCCGCACCGCCAGATCGAGCCCGTTCTCGCGGGCGAAATCGACCGCGGCCATGACGTCCCCCGCGTTGGCGCAGCGCACCACGGCGGCCGGCCTGCGGTCGATCATGGCGTTGTGGACCTTGCGCGCCTCGTCGTAGGAATCGTCGTCCGGGGTGACTACCGCCCCGCGTACCCGTTCTCGCAACTGGTCGATCGAGAGCTTGCCCATGGCCATCGCTCCTCGTGGATCACGTCGTTCACGCTGCGTCGCGCTGCGTCGCGCTACGGCTCCAGGTGGCTGAAGCCCACCTCGAAGCGTTCGACCGAGACGATCCGCTGGCCCTCGCGCCGCGCGGTCTCCTCACGGATCCGGGCGGCCTGCTCCTCGCTGTCCCTCATGGTCCGCTCGTCGTCCCACAGGGTCAGCGACTTGGCCACGCCCGTCGCCCGGTCGACGAGGTAGTAGACACCCCGGAAACCGGGAACGTCCTGGACCTGCCTGACGATCGCCTCCGAATTCGCGCTCACGTCTCCCTCCGTGGGGACCGGTGATCCCTGGTAGGTGCTCAGCCTCGCGAACATCTGTGGCAGCCCTTCCTCGCAGGGCCGCCGGTCGGAAGAACAGGCGGCTCCACGACCAGGGTGCTCCGGCGCGCCGCAGCCCGCATGCCGGAGCGGCGCGACAATGGGGGGAAGGGCGCCCGCGCCCTTGCTCTGCCGTTGCCGTGACCGAGGCCGTTGCCGTTGCCGAGAGGCGGGACGTCGAGGTGCCGTACATAGCTGTGACCGCCCTGAGCCATGTCGGGCTGGTGCGCGAGCACAACGAGGACAGTCTCGCCATCGGACCGTGGACCCTGTGCGGGACCGTGACCCAGAACCCCCAGACCCTGGTCTTCCCCTTCGGCAGACCGCTCGTCGTCGCCGTCGCGGACGGGCTCGGCGGTCAGCCCGCCGGCGAGGTGGCCAGCGAGCTGGTGGTGCGCCAGCTCTCCTCGCTCGGTCCCTCGCTGGACGGCCCGGACGCCGTGGGTGACGCGCTGAACCTCTGCAATCGCGCCGTGTACTCGGCCACCGAGGGGCGCCCGGAGCTGGCCACCATGGGGACCACCGTCGCGGGCGCCCTCGTCCTGGCGGATTCGCTGCTGGCGTTCAACGTCGGTGACAGCAAGGTGTTCCACGCGGCCCAGGACGGACTGCACCAGGTCAGCGTAGACGACAGCCCGCCGCCCGTACCCGGCCACCGCACCACCTCGGCGGTCACCCAGGTCCTCGGCGGCAGCCGCGGGTACGACGAGATCACTCCCCACATCGCGGCCTTCCCGGTGACCGAGGGCGACCGGTACCTGGTCTGCAGCGACGGGCTGACCGACCCGGTGCCGAACGAGGAGATCGAGGGGCTGCTGCGGGTGCACGACGACGGCAGGGCCGCCTTCGAGCTGTGGAAGGCCGCCATCGACGCCGGCGGCCCGGACAACATCACGCTGGCGCTGCTGCGCATCGGCGCGTAGCCGGACCCGTACGCCCCGGGTGCGGGCCTCAGGGGGTGCTCACGCTCCTGGTGCAGGACTCGCCGAAGTCGCGTACGTCCACGGAGGCGTGGACCGTGAGGCCCACGGCCTTGGACGTGTGGCGCTCGACCAGCTCCAGCACCGACCGGGTCAGACGGGACTTGGTCGCGGCCGTGCGGCCCCGGGCGATGGCCAGCTCCACGTGGACGACCGCCCGGCCGTCGGCGCCGTCCCCGACGAAGGACTCCTCCAGACGGTGGAAACGCGTCTTGCAGTTGCCGATCGCGGTATCGATGACCCCGGCCGCCGGCGCGTGCAGTTCGAGCGCGAACGCCCGCCGGTCGAGCGCGTCGGCCAGCGAGTCCGAGTATTCGACGACTGCGTGGGGCACGGGGCCACTCCCTGCTCTGCGGATTCGGGGCAACGGGCCCCGGCCCCGCGCCGGTTGACGGGGACACGGCGACGGTAACCGAGCCCGCCCGGCCGCGCCCGTGGCCGTGCTCACCCGTCCGCCCGCGCCGGGCGGGTCGGGCGGGGTGATTCCACGGAAAAACGTCGGCGTTCATATGATTTCCGGGTCCGGAAATCCGTTGGGGCACCTGGAGAATTTCGACTCGGACGCGAAGGAATTTCCGCTGCCGCCGGTTCCCGCTGTGCTACGGTGACGTCGTTGCAGTTGTGGTTCCCAAAAAACTTACAAGTGCTCTCACCGGATTTTCGGTGGGCGCACTTTTTATTTCCGGTGCATGCAGTGAAATCTACTCGTTCCGGTCGGGGCAATCATCACGGCGACACCAGGCCCGCACAGTGCGGTCCCGGGCACTGCCCCAAAGGAGAATTCATATGGCATCTGGCACCGTGAAGTGGTTCAACGCGGAAAAGGGCTTCGGCTTCATCGAGCAGGAGGGCGGCGGCGCCGACGTCTTCGCCCACTACTCGAACATCGCCTCTTCCGGCTTCCGTGAGCTTCAGGAAGGCCAGAAGGTTACCTTCGACGTCACGCAGGGCCAGAAGGGCCCGCAGGCCGAGAACATCGTTCCCGCCTGATCTCTGACGTCCTACGTCAACGCCGGCGCCCGCGCCGGCGCGCAGACGCGGCCGAGGCCCGCACCCTGGGGTGCGGGC
>NZ_JBSGXU010000346.1:0-3735 GCF_053610205.1 Streptomyces sp. NPDC054932
CCGCAGGGTGATCCTGCGGCCGGTGGCCCCCCTCGCCCTCCGGCCGGCTACGCGGTGCCCGTCATACTGGCGAACACGACCACGTTGCTGTCGTAGTAGTGCTTCTTCGGGTCGAAGTCCCCGCCGCACGTGACCAGGCGCAGGCCCGCGTGGTCGAGGTTCTTGTACACCTCGACCGTGGGGAACTCGGCCTTCGGGTACTCGGCGACCCGGTCGACCTTGAAGGTGACCGTCTTGTTGTCCTGCCGGGTCACCTTGATGGTGTCACCGGCCTTCATCGTCTTCAGCTTCTCGAACACGGCCGCGGCGCCGTTCCACGTGACATGGCCTGCGATCACGGCCGGTCCCTGGGAGCCGGGGGTCGGCCCCGGCTCGTACCAGCCCGCGAGCGCGGGGTCCTTCGGAGTCTGCATGGTGCCGTCGGGGTTCTGCTGCAGCGTCTCCAGCTTGCTGGTGACACCGAGGGACGGGATCGCGATCTTCTGGGGCGCCGACCGGGCGAGGGCGGGCTCGGCCTTGCCGCCGCCACCGGTGGCCGCGCTGCCGGCGGGTGCCTCGCCGGCAGGAGCGCTCCCGGCGTCACCGGCAGGCGCCCCGCCCTTCGGGGCCTGCACCCCCGCGGCCGGGGGCGCCCCCACGTCCTGGCCGGCGCACCCCGCGAGGAGCAACGCGGCCATGGCGGCGGCGGCAAGGGGACCCGCGGTCCGTCGGCGGCGGGGCCGCTCGGCGGACACCTCGGGTGCGGAGAGGCGGGTGTGCTTCACGCGGCGCCCCCCGGGGTCTCCCTACGGCCGGTGACCACGACGGCCCGCCGGCGCGCGAGGGCGATCGCTCCGGCCGTCGCCGCGTACACGAGGACCGTTGCCCCGGCCGCCGTCGCGATCGACAGCGACTGGTTCTGCTCCGAACCGCCGCCGGTCTCGATGCCGCCGACCGGAATGGACCCGACGGCTGCGCCCTTGACCTCTCCGCAGTTGGTCGGCGCCGTGGCCTCCTGGGGCAGCTTCGGGTCGAGCTCGCTCTTGCCGGCGCCGTCGAAGTCGTACTTCTTGTTCTTGTTGCGGTCGATGCCGTGCTGCACGACGTGCAGGTCCTTGATGTGATCGACCACCGCCTGGCTGACGGTGATCGTCCGCTTGTAGGAGACCTTGCCCGCCTTGTCGGCGACGGGCATGCGGTCCACCGCGAGGCCGCTGGCCGGCGTGGTGTCCCCGGTCGTGGTGAGCGAGATGTTGATGTCGCCGTAGTCGTGCGTGGCCTCGGTGTTGCTGAGGACCCCGTCGCCGTCGGTGTCGTCACTGGCGTCCGGGCAGTGGAAGTCGTGCCCCTTCGTCGAGCCGTGCAGGTGCTGGGCCGACGGCTGACCGGGCACCATGCCCTCGGACTCGATCTGTACGGTCAGCTGGTTGCCCTTGAGGCCGAGCATGACCGTGCCTCGGGCACCCGACTTGTTCAGCTGCGCCAGGTCGATCTGGTACGCCTTCCCGCCGTCGGCGAGAGCCGACCCCGGAAGGCCCAGCGTCAGGAACACGGCGGCGGGCACGGTGGCTAGTACCACGAGACGGTGACCAGCGCGCTTGACTATCACATTCACTCCTGTTCCATGGATTCCCGGGGCGGGAATCGCAGATCGTACGGGGGCGGAATGATCTCCGGGAGAGGATCTCGTCGACTATTCGAGGCACCAACACCACCGGATTGGTGCTTGGTTGAAGAATTTTTCCGACGGCCGGCACTCTGCATCCTGAGCTGTGGAAACGCTTCGGAATTGAGCGCCGGGCGCGTCATGGAGACCCCGGTCTGCCGGTCGCCGCCACCCGCTACGAGAATTTGATCGCCTGTTGGCTACGCGGCTGCCCAGGTCGCGGTCGACAGCGGCCCGCCGGTCATCCAGATGCGTGACACGTCGTCCGCCAGCAGGGGGGAACGGGCAGCTGCGCAGAGCATTTCGGAAAGCACGAGCATCCCGCGTGCGGTGCACCTCGAATCGCTGTTCCGGTGCAGCCAGATGACCGCGTTGATCAGGGGGAGGCGCCCCAGGGGGAGGACCGTCCGCAGGGCCCCGGCCGCCGACTCGAGGGCGGCGCACCCGCCGCCGAACGGCAGGGCTGCCGCCCGGGTGATGCCCGGTGGCGTGACCGAGTCCCACACGTGACGGAAGTACGCTTCCGGGGGGATCTGCCCGTCTTCGAAGGTGTTGCGGAACCCGACGATGCGAATGTCCGAGTCGTGCGCAAGGAATGCGAGATAGACCTCGAGGGACAGGCCTCTCAGCTGAATGTTCACGGGGAGGTATCGCACCGTTCTCTCCCCGCCGGCCATCTTCCCGGGAAAGCGCGGCGTGTCCGCTGCTCTGGACCGGATGGCAGAGACGATGAAGCGGTACTCCTCCACCGAGGCGTCCTCGACGGAAAACGACAAGGGCTCCAGTACGACGCTATCCGTCAGGTGGAGGAGCTCGGAACCCGGGCTCCCCGGAGGGTTTTCCACCGCAGCCTGTTCGACCCTTCTGGACTGGCGCACGACAAATCCACCGCCTTCCACATAACCCCGATCGACGACGGCTCGCATCATCCGTGTCGCCGGGCCTGGTTCGGTCCGGTTCTTTGTAGCCCTTCGTGCGGCGGGGGGACGAATACTTGACCTCTGTTGCTAAGAACTCATCGCGTGATTGCGTGGACCGGCCATCCTCCGCCACCGGGCGCCGCGCGGCCCGCCGCCGTCGCGCCGAAGTCGCCCTCCGCGGCCTGCCCGGTCCTGTTGGGTGATACGAGGGTCACGGGCCCAACTTCTTTGTGTCATCTGCCAGTACGGCGTCCGGACCAGGGCGGAGCAGACTCTCTGCCACGGCCGCGGCGCCCGGCGGGCCACTGCATCCGGAGCGCCGACGCGGCCACGCAACGGGACGAAACGTAGGAGGGGGACACGCGTGAGCGTGCAGCAGTATGACGAGATCGGTGAGGCGTTCGAGGGTTTCAAGTCCCTGCCGTTGATGCGCTACGGGGAGGCGCCGAGCTTCCTGGGTCTGGTCGGGGACGTGAGCGGCAAGTCGGTTCTCGACCTGGCGTGCGGTACCGGTTTCTACAGCCGGGAGTTCAGGCGGCGCGGTGCCGCGGACGTCTTCGGTGTCGACATCTCCGTCGAGATGATCGCCGCCGCGCGGGAGATCGAGCAGCGGGACCCGCTGGGGGTGGACTACGAGGTCGGTGATGTGGGCGGACTGCGCCCCCTCGGACGCCGCTTCGACATCGCGGTGGGCGTGCAGTGCCTCAACTACGCGGCGGACATCGCGGAGATGGAGCGGATGTGCCGCAACATCCACCGGAGCCTGGTCCCGGGCGGCGAGTTCTTCGTGCTCGCCCAGAAGCCCGACTACCGGTTCGACTGCCGGTCCCTGGACAAGTACGGGTTCCTCTGTGAGCCGACCGGCGAGGAGATCGAGACCGGTCCGCGGGTACGGGTCACGGCGCTCCTCGACCCGCAGCCGATCAGCATCGACGTCGCGGCCCCCCGCCGTGAGGTCTACGAGGAGAGCCTGCGGGCGGCCGGCTTCAGTGCCGTGGAGTGGGTCCCGCTGCAGGTGTCCGAAGCCGGCATCCAGGAGTTCGGCAAGGAGTTCTGGGCGGACCTCCTCGAGAAGCCGCCGCTGGAGATGCTGCGCTGCCGTGCCTGACCGGCTGACGACCGGCCGGCCCGCTGTCTGACCGCACTGCTCCGGGCCGACGACCCGCCGCC
>NZ_JBSGXU010000347.1:0-3706 GCF_053610205.1 Streptomyces sp. NPDC054932
CCGCCCGTCCCGCCCCGGACATACGAAGACTGCCGGGAAACCCCCAAAGGAACGGGCCGGGGGATCGAGGATCAGGACGGGGCGGTCGGAGATGGGCGGCTTGGTCGGGGTGGGGCACGACCGGCAGGCGGGGCCCATCGAGCCCTGGCCCCGGGTCGGGGGAGGCGCGTCCGATCGCTACGCGCTCCTCATCTCTCAGCGTCCGACGACCGTCTTGGGCTGGACATAGGCCGCCCACGAGCCGTGGAGGCTGGCCCTTGACCGCGACCGGAGGCCGGCCGGGGCTGATGAGTGCCGGTGGGAGGGGCTGACGGCCGGTACTTCACCTATTTCGTAGTGAATGCGGGTCAGGGCGAGGACGACTCCACGAAACGGCGCCCAAACAACCGCAATTGGGGCAAAAGGCTGGCCTTTTGGGCCGCCCACCCTCGCTGACCCGGCTCCACTACCGAATAGCCGTAGTCGCAGGCGTTTCCTGCCCCCGACAGCCGCCGGACGCAGTCAATGAGGACTTCCCATGCTCGCGGGCGGCCTATGTCCAGCCCCAGACGGCCGTCGGACGCCGAGAGATGAGGAGCGCGTAGCGATTTGGTGCGCCTCCCCCGACCCGGCAGGTCCCTCTCATGGGCCCCGCCTGCCGGTCGTGCCCGACCGGGACGAGGCCGCCCATCTCCGACCGCCCCGTCCCTGGAAAGCGTCCCCCGGCCCGTTTCTTTGGGGGTTTCCCGGCAGTCTTCGTATGTCCGGGGCGGGACGGGCGGTCAAGGGTGGCCGAAGGCCATCGCGCAGCGACGCGACGACGAAGGAGGAGCGCCCTTGAGGGGCCGGCCCGACACGGAGAGACGATGGGACTGACGGGAAACCCCCATACACATCCCTGGCCACCGCCCCACCGAAGCCCCGTCCCCGAAGCCACCGCCACCGCCACCGCCACCGCCACCGCCCCCGCCCCCGGCCGCGCCGCAGCTCTCCCCGCCCGGCCGCTAGTTCTTGGCGGCCGGGCGGTAGGTGCACACGTGCACCCCCGCCGGGCTGATGGCCGTGGAGGCCAGTTCGAGAGTGTGCAGGCCGCCGTCGGCAGGGAAGATCGACTTGCCGCCGCCGAGCAGCACCGGCATGACCATCAGCCGGAGTTCGTCGACCAGGCCCTCGCTCAGCAGGGTGCGTACGAGGGTGGGGCTGCCCATGACCACCAGGTCGCCGCCCTCGGCCCCGTGCAGTTCCCGGATGCGGGCGACGGCCTTCTCGCCCGCGATGAGCGTGGTGTTGTTCCACTTCAGGTCGGACTCGTCCAGGGTGCGTGACACGACGTACTTCGGGATGGAGTTCATCCGGTCGGCGAACGGGTCGCCCGCCCGCTCGGGCCACGCCGCGGCCATCGTTTGCCAGGTGCGCCGCCCGAACAGCAGCGCCTCCGCGTTCTCCATCGCCTCGGTGAAGGAGCCGCCCACCACCTCCGGGTCGAAGAAGGGGTGCGACCAGCCGCCGTGGGCGAAGTCGCCGTCATTGTCCTCGCCCTGACCGCCGGGGGCCTGTACGACGCCGTCCAGGCTGATGAACTCGGTGATGACGATGCGCATGGAGTCGTTCCTCTTCCTCGGCCCGGTGGGTACGCAAGGGAGACTGCCGCGCGCCCCGGAATTCATCGCACCCGACGGGATTCCGGTAAGTGATCCGGATCACATCGCCGGCGGCTCCCGGGGCACGGTACCCGGCCGCGGTGCGATCTGTGGCGACCTCCGTCAGGAGAGGTATAAATAGGCGGTCAACGGGGTGATTCGGGCGGGAAGTCGGGGGATCTGTCCGTTCGGCCGGGAGACCCCGGTGAAGCCGAGACGAATGGTGCGTCACATATCCCGGTGGCACGGCGAGTCGGGTTCGAATACCTGATAGACAGTGGATATTCACGGCTAGACCAGCCGTAGACCTTTGACGGCTCCTTGGGGGGATCGCCGCACTGTGAAGCCGCTTCACCGCCACCTCGTCAACACCTCGCGCAAGGTCCTGTGCACCGCCGCGCTCGCGGCCAGCCTGACCACCGCCGCGGTCGTGACCAGTCCGTCGACCGCCGACGCGGGAGAGTCCGGGCCCACCCCGGACAGTCCGCAGGCCACCGACCGCGGTGACGCCCGGCTGGACCTGCCCGACATCGTCGCCGACCCGCCGCCCACCGGGGCGGGCGCGCAGGAGGGGGCCAGCGGGATACCCGCGACCGCCCTCGACGCCTACAACCGTGCCCAGGTGTCGGTGGCCGCCGCGCTCCCAGGCTGCAAGCTGCCCTGGGAGCTGCTCGCCGGCATCGGCCGGGTCGAGTCCGTCCACGCCTCCGGCTACGGCCTCAAGGCCGACGGCTACACCGAGAAGCCCATCCGCGGCCCCCGTCTGGACGGCAACGGCTTCGCCGAGATCCGGGACACGGACAAGGGCGAGTGGGACGCGGACGCGGTGTACGACCGGGCCGTCGGCCCGATGCAGTTCATCCCGTCCACCTGGGCCACCTGGGGCGCCGACGGCAACGGCGACTCCAAGCGCGATCCGAACAACATCTACGATGCGGCGCTCGGCGCGGGTCTCTACCTGTGCGCCGGCGACCGTGACCTGTCGGTCGCGGCCAAGCTCGACTCGGCGATCCTCAGCTACAACAACTCCCGCGAGTACGTGAACACCGTGCTCGGCTACATGCGGCAGTACCAGGCCGGCGGCGCCGCCGAGGTGCCGAACCCGCCCGCCGGGAACTACCCGACGCAGCCGCCGGGCACCCTGCCCACCCCGCAGGTGCCGATCACGCCGACGTCTCCGGTGAAGAACAAGCCCACCCCGACCCCCACCCCGACCCCCACACCGACTCCGACCACGCCGGAGAAGCCGAAGCCGCCCGCCCCGCACCTGACGGAGCTGACGGTCCTCGGCGGCACCGGCCTGACGGCCGAGGCGGGTGCGGCCTTCACGGAGGTCCCGCGGGTCAAGGTGCTCCTCAGCGACGGCAAGCCCGCCGTCAACCAGGAGGTGATCTTCGCGGTCGAGGGAGACACCACCGGCGGCACCCGCTTCGGGACGGCCGACTCCCTGGTGGTCAAGGCCGGCGCCGACGGCATCGCCGCCGCGCCCGGGCTCAAGGCGGGCCCCAAGGCCGGCACCTTCACGCTGCGGGTCTCGGCCTACGACCAGCAGGGCCGGTTCACCGTGGCGTTCGACGGCAAGGTCACCGTCACGGTCGCGGACCGGCTGGCCCGCGCCGACGGTGCGAAGCCGCTGGAGGCGGTCGCCGGTACGAGCGTCAAGGACGTGGAGGTCTTCGCCACCTCCGCCGGGAAGGCCGTCGCCGGTACGGAGACCGTCGCCGACCTGGTCGTGAAGGGTGCGGACGGCAAGTGGGTGCCGGTGGACCCGGCGACCGCCAAGAGCCCGTACTTCAAGGACGAGGCCGGAAAGAAGGTGTTCGGCCGGCTGCTGCCCAAGTCGGGCACCGACGGCAAGATCGTCCTGCCGGAGCTGTTCACCACGGACGTGGCCCAGGGCACCTACTTCGTGCGCCTGACCACCAAGGAGAACGTGACCCTGGTCCTGGAGCTCAAGATCACGGCTCCGGAGACGACCCCGGCCCCGGCACCGACCCCGACCACGGCCCCGGCTCCCGCGAAGACGGCAGCCCGCCCCTGATCCGGATGCGCCAGTGGCCCCCGGCACCGTCCACACGGTGCCGGGG
>NZ_JBSGXU010000348.1:0-3704 GCF_053610205.1 Streptomyces sp. NPDC054932
CCTCGGATCGAGGGCGCCGGGGCCTTCCCCGTACGGCAGTGCGGCTGTGCAGCCAGCCTAGGCGGGGGTCTGGTTGGACAGGGCCACGGACAGCTCGGCGGCCACGCCCTGGAGGATCGGGACGAAGGACTCGGCCACGGCCTCGGTGACCCGGCCCGCCGGACCGGAGATGGAGATCGCGGCGGCGGTCGGCGAGTTCGGCACCGACACGGCGAGGCAGCGGACTCCTATTTCCTGCTCGTTGTCGTCGACCGCGTAACCGACCTTGCGGACCTGCTCCAGCGCGTCGAGGAAGCCCTCGGGCGTGGTGATGGTCCTCTCGGTCGCCGCGGGCATCCCGGTGCGGGCCAGCAGGGCCCGTACCTCGTCCGCGGGGGTGTGCGCGAGCAGCGCCTTGCCCACGCCGGTGGAGTGCGGCAGCACCCGGCGGCCGACCTCGGTGAACATGCGCATGGAGTGCTTGGACGGCACCTGGGCGACGTAGACGATCTCGTCCCCGTCGAGGAGCGCCATGTTCGCCGTCTCCCCGGTCTCCTCGACCAGACGGGCGAGGTAGGGGCGGGCCCAGGTACCCAGCAGGCGCGACGCGGACTCGCCGAGGCGGATCAGGCGGGGGCCGAGGGAGTACCGTCGGTTGGGCTGCTGGCGTACGTATCCGCACGCCACCAGCGTGCGCATCAGGCGGTGGATCGTGGGCAGAGGCAGACCGCTGGCGGCGGAGAGCTCGCTGAGGCCGACCTCGCCCCCGGCATCGGCCATGCGCTCGAGCAGATCGAAGGCGCGCTCAAGGGACTGGACGCCACCGCTGGCGGCAGGGGTCTTGGAGGAAGCGTCGGTGGTGCTGGCGCTGGACGTCGGCACGGCGCGGTCCTTTCGGTGCTGGCAGGCAAGGGAGCAGCCTACCCGGCGGTCGGGCTCGGCCCCAGTGCTGGGTCGGGGTCGTCGCCGCCGGTCAGAGAGGGTTTGTCCTGGTGGCGGACGTCCTCCGGAAGTTATCCGCCCGGATCCCGGTGGTGGTAGCTACATTCTGTATAGCGAAATCTTAATTCCATCCTGTGGAAACATCCAATTGCGGTCCCGGTGCGTCAGTGGTCCGTCCGGGCGCTCTTGACTGGGTACGGATCGCCGGGAAGACTCCGTCAACAGAACGTTGAATTTCGCTCTGTGGAAGTAGATGGGGAGGTTCCGGTGGCCGACGTGGCTGTGGAACTGGTACTGCGCTCAACGCGCGTCATCACCCCCGAGGGGACGCGCGCCGCCTCGGTGGCCGTCGCCGGCGGGAAGATCACGGCCGTGCTGGCGTACGAGGCCGAGGTACCGGCCGGAGCCCGGCTGGAGGACTTCGGCGACGACGTCCTGCTCCCCGGCCTGGTCGACACCCACGTCCACGTGAACGACCCGGGCCGCACCGAGTGGGAAGGCTTCTGGACGGCCACCCGCGCCGCGGCGGCCGGTGGCATCACCACGATCCTCGACATGCCGCTGAACTCCCTGCCGCCCACCACCACGACCGACAACCTGCGCGTCAAGCAGGAGGTCGCCCGCGCCAAGGCGCACGTGGACATCGGCTTCTGGGGCGGCGCCCTGCCGGACAACGTCAAGGACCTGGCGCCGCTGCACGACGCCGGCGTCTACGGCTTCAAGTGCTTCCTGTCGCCCTCGGGCGTGGACGAGTTTCCCGAGCTCGACCAGGAGCAGCTGGCCACCTCCCTCGCCGAGATCACCGGCTTCGGCGGCCTGCTGATCGTGCACGCCGAGGACCCGCACCACCTGGACGCAGCTCCCGTCGTCCCGGGCCCGAAGTACGCCGACTTCCTCGCCTCCCGGCCGCGCGACGCCGAGAACACCGCGATCGGCAACCTGATCGCCCAGGCCAAGCGGCTGAACGCCCGCGTGCACGTCCTGCACCTGTCCTCCTCCGACGCGCTGCCGCTGATCGCCGCCGCCAAGGCCGAGGGCGTCCGGATCACCGTCGAGTCCTGCCCCCACTACCTCACCCTCACGGCGGAGGAAGTGCCGGACGGCGCCAGCGAGTTCAAGTGCTGCCCGCCCATCCGTGAGGCCGCCAACCAGGACCTCCTGTGGGACGCGCTCGCCGACGGCACGATCGACTGCATCGTCTCCGACCACTCGCCCTCCACCGCGGACCTGAAGACCAGCGATTTCTCCACCGCCTGGGGCGGCATCTCCTCCCTCCAGCTGGGACTCCCCGCCATCTGGACCGAGGCGCGCCGCCGCGGCCGGACCCTGGAGGACGTCGTCCGCTGGATGTCCGCCGCCCCGGCCGCCCTCGCCGGCCTGGCGCAGAAGGGCGCGATCGAGGCCGGCCGCGACGCCGACTTCGCCGTGCTCGCCCCCGAAGAAACGTTCACCGTGGACCCGGCCGAACTCCACCACCGCAACCGGGTCACGGCGTACGCCGGCAAGACCCTGCACGGCGTCGTGAAGTCCACCTGGCTGCGCGGCACGCAGATCGCCGACCACGGCACCCCGACCGAGCCCACGGGCCTCCTCCTCGAAAGGCAGAACTGACCAGTGGCGATTGAATCCTTCACCGGCAACGCGAACCCGTACGGAGGCGGCGACCCGTACGCGGACTACCGCACCGCGGACTTCCCGTTCACCCAGTACGCGAACCTCGCCGCCCGTGAGCTGGGCGCCGGTGTCATCGCCGCCAACGACGAGTTCTTCGCGCAGCGCGAGAACCTGCTGATCTCCGAGGCCGCGCACTTCGACCCCGAGGACTTCGGCCACAAGGGCAAGGTCATGGACGGCTGGGAGACCCGCCGCCGCCGCGGCGTCTCCGCCACCCAGCCCTGGCCGACCCCCGAGGACCACGACTGGGCGCTCGTACGCCTGGGCGCCCCCGGCGTCATCCGCGGCATCGTCGTCGACACCGCCCACTTCCGCGGCAACATGCCGCAGGCCGTCTCCATCGAGGCCACCAACTGGGCGGGCGCCCTCGCGCCGACCCCGGAGGAGCTCCAGGGCGACGAGGTGAAGTGGACGACGATCGTCCCCCGCACCCCGGTCGGCGGCCACGCCGCCAACGGCTTCGAGGTGGAGGCCGAGCAGCGCTTCACGCACCTGCGCGTCAACCAGCACCCGGACGGAGGCATCGCCCGCCTGCGCGTCTACGGCGAGGTCCTGCCCGACCCGAAGTGGCTCGACGCGCTCGGCTCCTTCGACGTGGCGGCCCTGGAGAACGGCGGCTCCGTCCAGGACGCCTCCAACCGCTTCTACTCCCCGCCGACCAACACCATCAACCCCGGCCGCTCCCGCAAGATGGACGATGGCTGGGAGACCGCGCGCCGCCGCGACAACGGCAACGACTGGATCCGCTACCAGCTCGTCGCCGAGTCCGAGATCCGCGCCGTCGAGATCGACACCGCCTACCTCAAGGGCAACTCGGCCGGCTGGGCCTCCCTGTCGGTCAAGACGGGCGAGGAGGGCGAGTGGACGGAGTTCCTGCCGCGCACCCGCCTGCAGCCCGACACCAACCACCGCTTCGTCCTGGACGCCCCGGCGGTCGGCACGCACGTACGGATCGACATCTTCCCGGACGGCGGCTTCTCCCGCCTGCGCCTGTTCGGCTCCCTGACGGAGGGCGGCGCGGCGGCGCTGACCGCCCGCCACCAGGAGCTGGGCGGCTGATCCGGCCGTAGCCGACGCACAGCCCGCCCCGGGGGCCGACACCCCCGGGG
>NZ_JBSGXU010000349.1:0-3468 GCF_053610205.1 Streptomyces sp. NPDC054932
GGTCCGGGGCGCTGCCCCCGGACCCCCGCGTCTCGAACGCCGGCGGGGCTGCAGGTGCCCGGTGGGGCCGGCCGGAGCGGTCAGTCCCGCGACCGTCGCCGCAACAGCCGCTTGGCACCGAAGGCCAGGACCAGGCCCGCGGCCAGGACGAGGGCTCCCTTGCCGAAGCTGCCCGTCGGCTCCGTGGCGGCGGACGCGTCCGCCCGGGAGCCCGGCTTCGGGGAGGCGGAGGCGCCGTCCGAAGGGGCGGGGGCGACCGGGACCGCGATGACCCGGCTGCCCTCGCCCTCCGCGCCGAACATCAGCGTGGAGCCGTCCGGCGTGTAGGTCACCGACTCCGCCTGGCCCTGCCAGGGGGCGTCCAGCCGCTCGCCCTCGCCGACCGGCAGGCCGTCCTTCCACGGGTAGGTGCGGGCCGTGAAGTAGCCCCGCAGGGTCAGACGGGTGCCGTCGGGGGAAAACGCCCCGTCCGTCACCCACGGCACGTCGGCGACCCGCCGGAACACGTTCGCGCCGCCCGTCGACAGCTCCGCGGGCCCCTCGTACAGGCCGCCCTTGTTCTCGTCCTTGCTCGCGATGTAGATGCGCCCCGTCACCGGATGCACCATCAGCGACTCCGCGTTGCGCGGCCCGTCCGCGTACTTCACCGTGAACTGCGCGGCCTTGACGGTGGCGTCACCCAGTTGTTTCGGTTCCGGGAAGCGGTAGATCCACACGTGGTCCCAGGTGCCGTTGCGGTTGTCGCCGATGTCCCCGACGTAGAGCTGCCCGTCCGGACCGAGGGAGATCGCCTCGACGTCGCGCGGTTTGCCGATCCCCGTCAGTGTCAGGCGGGCCACCGTCCGGCCCGTGGCCGAGTCCACCGCGTAGATGTACGGGCCGTCGTCGCTGTCGTTGTGCGTCCAGTACACGCCCGGGTGAATCCTGCTGGCGGCCAGGCCGCTGGACTCCTTGATCCGAGGGTCGGAGAGGGTGAAGGAGGAAGAGCCGGGGGTCTCCGCGGCGAAGGCCGGGCCGGGCAGTACGACGAGAGCGGCGGTGGCGACGGCGGCGGTCACGGCAACGGCGGCGGACACGGCGGCGGACGGCATGGGCAGGCGCATTCCCCCAGCCTGCCAGTACGTGCCGCGTGTCCGGCGTCACAGGGGTTTCTGTCGCGCGATCCGCGATGATGACCGGATGCGTTTCATGTTCGTCGGCGACTCCATGACCATCGGACGCGCCGGCGACTACACCTGGCGCTACCGGATGTGGCAGCACCTCAGCTCGACCTTCGGCGGTCCCCACCGGATCGTCGGTCCGCGCTGCGAGCTGTACGACACCGTCACCGACACGCCCATCAGCCACGCGTACGCCGACCCCGGCTTCCCGGAGCACGCCCGCCGCCATCTGGCGGGCTGGGGCGAGGGCTGGCAGCACATGGCCCCCCTCATAGGCCCGGCGGTCGACTCGACCGGGGCCGACGTCCTGCTGGTCTCCCTCGGGCTGATCGACCTCGGCTTCTACACCGACGCCGAGCAGACCGCCGCCAACGCCCGCAGCTTCATCGCCGGGGCCCGCGCCGCCCGTCCGGGTGTCCGGATGGTCCTGCTGCCGGTCATACCGAACAGCCGGGCCGAGGAGGACGCGCCCTTCGCGGCCGAGGTGGCCCGTTTCAACGAGCTCCTCGCGAAGGCCGTCGCCGACCTGACGACCGACGCCTCGCCGGTCCTGCTGGCCGCGCGCCCGGCCTCGTACGACATCCACCGCGACACCTACGACGGCACTCATCCGAACGCCTCGGGCGAGCACCGGCTGGCGGGGGAGTTCGCGGCGGTCCTGCACCAGGCGTGGGGGATCGGCGGCCCCTACCGGCCCGCGCAGGGGCCGTAACACGCCCTTCACGGGAGGGTCTTGCTTCGAGCGCACTCGAAGCAGTTGGCTAGTGGCCCATGAAGTACACGCAGCTCGGACGCACCGGCCTCAAGGTCAGCCGACTTGTACTCGGCACAATGAACTTCGGCCCCCAGACCGGGGAGCCCGAAAGCCACTCGATCATGGACTCCGCACTCGACGCGGGCATCAACTTCTTCGACACGGCCAATGTGTACGGCTGGGGCGAGAACAAGGGCCGCACCGAGGAGATCATCGGCACCTGGTTCGCCCAGGGCGGTGACCGCCGCGAGAAGACGGTCCTCGCCACCAAGGTCTACGCTTCCATGTCCCGCGAGGGCGACACCTGGCCCAACCACGACCGCCTGTCGGCGCTGAACATCCGGCGGGCCGTCGACGCCAGCCTCAAGCGGCTCCAGACCGACTACATCGACGTCTACCAGTTCCACCACGTGGACCGCCGGACCCCCTTCGAGGAGATCTGGCAGGCCGTCGAGGTCCTGGTCCAGCAGGGCAAGATCCTCTACGTGGGCTCCTCCAACTTCCCCGGCTGGAAGATCGCCCAGGCCAACGAGACCGCGGCCCGGCACGGCCGGCTCGGCCTGGTCAGCGAGCAGTGCCTCTACAACCTCGCCGAGCGGCGCGCCGAGATGGAGGTCATCCCGGCCGCCGAGGCGTACGGGCTCGGTGTCATCCCGTGGTCCCCGCTCCACGGGGGCCTGCTGGGCGGGGTCATCAGGAAGGAGGTCGAGGGCGGCCGCCGCGCCTCCGGCCGGTCGGCGGACGCGCTGGCCAGCAGCTCCGTACGGGCGCAGGTGCAGGCGTACGAGGACCTGCTCGACAAGCACGGCCTGGAGCCGGGCGAGGTCGGGCTGGCCTGGCTGCTGACGCGCCCCGGGGTCACCGGGCCGATCGTCGGGCCGCGCACGCAGGAGCAGCTCGACTCGGCTCTGCGCGCGGTGGAGCTGGAGCTCCCGGAGGAGGTCCTGGCGGGCCTGGAAGAGATCTTCCCCGGTCCCGGGGCGTCGCCGGAGGCCTTCGCCTGGTAGGGGTCAGGGGCTACTGGCCGACGGCAGCCGCCACGGCCACGACGACGAACATCAGTACGAGCACACCGGCCATCACACGGTTTCTGGTCTTGGGATCCACCCGTCGAGCCTAACGCGGCAGCCCCTGCATCGTGGACGCAGGGGCTGTGCCGTGCCCGGGGGCGCTGCCGGCCGTGGCGTGGGTCACGGCCCGCCGCCCGTGGGGCGGCTGCGCGGAGCGGCTACTGCCAGCTCATGTCGCCGTTCTGGGCGGCGACCGGGGGCTTCGCGGCGGTGAGCGGGGCCGCCGAGGCGACGGCGGGGGCGCCGAGGACGACGGTGAGGGCGACGACCGCGGCGGCCTGGAAGATGCGGGTGATGCTCATGGTGACCGGTGTCCCTTCGGAGTGCCGTGAGGCGGCGTTCTGCTGGAGGTGTCCCGGTCGGTCCAGCGTCCCGCGGTGGCGCTGGCCCTTTCCGGTGAGACCCAGCTAAGCCGCAGCTCGGCGGCGGCAGAAGGGCCGGCCGCTGGCCCGAACCGTCCGTGGACGGATGCGGACAGGCGGCG
>NZ_JBSGXU010000350.1:0-3468 GCF_053610205.1 Streptomyces sp. NPDC054932
GCGGTGAGTTCCTAGACAGCTCCCACCACACCGGAGGTCTTCGCCATGTTCAAGACCCGCCGAGTGTCAACAACGCTCGTGATCAATACACCTAGACCGCGAGCGTCACGCGCCCCCACCAGCGCCCCCGGCGCCGTCCCGGCGCATCCGGCGTCCGGCCTCGGCGACCGCGGGCCGGTCCTGGTCGAGCCAGTCCACCGACTCCAGCTCCTCCGGCCCGAGCCAGCGCAGTTCGTCGTGGTCCTCCAGCGGGGCCGGCACTCCGGAGAGCAGCCGGGCGGTCCACACGCGCAGGACGAGACCGGGCCTCAGCGGCCATTCCCCCGGGATCCGCTCCAGCGGCTCGGTCTCCACGCCGAGCTCCTCGCGCAGTTCGCGCACCAGCGCCTCGGGGTCGGACTCCCCCGGCTCGGCCTTGCCGCCCGGCAGCTCCCAGCGTCCGGCCAGCTCGGGGGGCGCGCTGCGGCGGGCGGCCAGCAGGCGCCCGTCATGACAAAGGGCTCCGCCCACGACCACTCGTACCGTCATGGGCGGAGCCTATGCCAGCGTCGTCAGGTGCTGAGACGCTCAGTTCATCGTGGCGGTCTGACCGATCCGCTCGACCCAGTAGAGCTGCTTGTGTCCTCGGTCCTCGAGGCTGTCGGCGACCTTCTGGGCCTCGGCCCGGGTGGCGTACCGGCCCACCCGGTAGCGGTTGCCGTTGTCGTCCTCGCGTATGACCAGCCACGGAAGCAGGGCACCGCTGTCGTTCATTGCGTTTCACCCTCCGCCGACGTACCTGTCCGGGAAACCGCATTGCGCATATGCCCGAGCTTACGCCCGACCCTTACGGAGCGGATACGGTTTTTCACGAAGAGGTACCTCACAGGCGTATGCATCCGGCCATGCGTACGAGCGGGCCGTGCGCGCCGGTTCGAACAGGGCGCACCGAGGGCCGCGCCGGCGCCGGCGCGCCGCCGGACGGCGGGCGTCCGTGCAGGTGGCGTCGAGTGTCCGGCGGGGCGGGCGGGCCGGGGCCGGCGGCGGCGCGGGGGAAGGGGGTCCCGGCATACGGACCGAACCGTCCGGGGGAGCCGGGGGCCGGGACGGCGGGGGCGATCAGCATCGCGCCGAAATCCGCCGGGTCGACGGCAGGGCGCGGGGCGCGTGTGAACCCCCGGGCGGCGCCCGGGGGTTCACACGCGGACGAGAGCGGCTACCTCACGGGGAGGTGGTACGCCAGTCGGTAGCGGTCCGCGGGGACCACCACGTCGGCCGTCTCCACGGCCCGGCCGGAGGCGTAGTAGGTGCGGCCGATCACCAGCACCACGTGCCCCGGCACCCCGCCGAGGAGCAGGTTCTCCTCCGCCAGGCCGGGCCGCGCGCCGACCTCCTCCACCACGTTGTCCACGACGA
Organism: Streptomyces sp. NPDC054932; assembly: GCF_053610205.1. NCBI lineage: Bacteria > Bacillati > Actinomycetota > Actinomycetes > Kitasatosporales > Streptomycetaceae > Streptomyces > Streptomyces sp. NPDC054932. Next base: position 1,396 of record NZ_JBSGXU010000350.1, read on the forward strand.
CGTCGATCGCGGCCATCCGGTCGACCACCCCGGAGCCGCCCAGCGGCCCCTCCTCCGGCAGCATCACGGGGGTCCGGCCGGTCACGGCGAGCGGCTCCCAGGAGGTCGACAGCATCATCGCCTCCCCCCCGTCGCGGAAGACGTACCGCGTCCGCATCACCCGCTCTCCCGGCTCGATGCCGAGCCGCTTCGCGATCTCCGCGGGCGCTCCCTGCTGCTCACTGCTCGACTCCCACGTGCCGCGCGCGCCCGCTTCGGCCTGCTCCTGCCGGAACGGTGTCGAGGCGCCGCCCGTGCGGTAGCCGGCGCGGGCCACCCGCCGCGGGACCGGCTGTTCCCGTACGTACGTGCCGGATCCGGACCGGCCCTCGACCAGCCCCTCCGCCATGAGGACCTTGCGCGCCTCCAGGGCGACGGTGTCGGAGACCCCGTACTCCTCGCGGATGCGTGCCTGAGAGGGGAGCCGGGCGTGCGGGGGCAGAGAACCGTCGACGATCTTCCGTCGCAGATCCCCGGCCACGCGCAGATAGGCCGGCTGCTCACCGAAAGTCACTGGCCACTCCCATCAGGTTGACAGACAGCCACACCCTGGCAACCGACGGTTGAAGACCGCAAGCAAGGGCCAGAGTTTCACCCGAAGTGATGAAGCCTGGTCACTCAAACCCGTTACCCTGCGTTACCCGGACGACGTCACGCCGACTCGGCCGAGGGACCCGCGCCGGGCCCGTCGTCCAGGCTCCCCCGGTCGTCCTGGCCGTCCTGGAGCCACTGCGGAATCACCGTCGAAAGCCCGTACGCACCGCGCAGCGCCTTCTCCGTCTCCATCGACATCGCGGCCAGCGCCCGGTCCCACCGCTCGTCGAACTCCTCCGGCGTACGCGCCTGCGAGGCGCGCTGCCACTGCGCACGCGCCGCCTCGATCTCCTTGATCTGCGCCGGAGCGGCCTTCTCCAGCCCCGCCCGGGCCACGTCCCCCTGCAGGAGCTTCGCCTCGGTGCCCAGCACCGCGAACACCTCGCGGGCCCACGTCCGGTACTCGGGCAGCGCGTCCTCCACGTCGTGCTCGGGAGGCCGGCTCATGACGAACTCCACGCTGTTGGCGGCCCGCAGGAAGGCCGACTGCTCGGGCTTCAGCATTCCGGCGTCCCGGCGCAGGCTGCCCCGCCGCTCCTCGTCGATCGTGCCGATCACGCAGAGCAGCACCCGGTCCCCCTCGTGCCAGGACTCGCGCGTGGGCGTGTAGTAGAACATCTCCGCGTACTCGGGCAGCGCCCACGTGTCCATCGCGTACTCGTCCTGGGCCTTCCAGCACGCGTCCTCGGTTCTGCGGGCGGCCCCGACCGCCCCGGGAACGTCCGACGGCTGAAGTACCTTCTGCGCGGTGACCTCACCGTGGTGCGCCTGCGCGCAGTCGATCCGGTACGTCAAGGGCCGCTCGTCGATCAGGTCCCCGCCGGGAACGTTGAAGCAGTCACCGGCCCGCAGGTCGCCGAGGTCCGTGAGCTCGCCCTCGACCTCGGCGAACTCGCTCAGGGACGCGAACCGGTCGTCGGCGTCCGCGAGGACCCGCCCGGCGGTGAAGACCAGCGCGCAGGTCATCACCACGGACACCACCAGGCCCACGATCGCCAACACCCTGCCCCGGTCCCCCCTGTTCGCGATCTGCACGAGGGCGGCGATACCGAAGGCCACGCCGAGCGGCGGGAAGCACAACAGCCCGGAAAGGAGCGAGGCGAGCGCGAAGCCGTTGAGCGCCGGCGGCTGCTGTCCGTGGCCGGGCGGCGGACCCCAGCCCTGCTGCGGCGAGGGCGGGGGCCAGGAGTGGCCCGGTCCGGGAGGCGGGCTCGGCGGGGTGCTCACGGGGCGGACTCCATCGCAAGGTGCATCGTGGGGCGCGCCGCGGGGGGCGCGAACGAATGCGCGAAATAGTACGCAGCGGGGGCGACCCAGAAGTGGGGCGCCCCCGCGGTTTCCCATGGGCCGGTGCGGGGCCGTGCCGGCGGCCGCTGAGAGCGGGGGCGCCCGCGGGTGGGTAGTGCCCGGGTGGCCGGGGGCGGTGTGGGTGACGCGGAG
>NZ_JBSGXU010000351.1:0-3404 GCF_053610205.1 Streptomyces sp. NPDC054932
GGCGAGGTGCCGTGCCGGGCGTCGCGGGCCAGGCGGAACTTTGCGGACACCCCCTAGAGGGTGTCTCCTCCCCCGCCCGGGGGAGGAGTTCGGTACGCGGGGAGGAGGTGGTGGCGGCGTTCCGGTCAGCAGGATGAACCCATGCCCCGATCTTCGAAGAAGCCGCTGGTCCCCGCACTCACCGCCTGCGCCGGCGCGCTCGCCTACACGGTGAGCAAGGTGCACCTCGCGCGGGACGGGGAGCTGGGCATGCCGGGCTTCCCCGCCCCGCCGGAGGCCTACGCCCAGGTCACCGACGTCACGGCCGCCCAGCTGGGCAACGCCGGCCTCGGCCTGCTCATGGCGGTCGTGGCCCTGCTGCTGATCCGCCCGCCGGCCGCCCGATGGGCGCGACGGTGCCTGCTCACCGTCTCCTGGCTGGGCATCGTGATGGTCGGGGCCGGGGTCATCGGCTTCGCCGCCCGGGCGGCCGGCCTGGCCCCGGGCCTGGGGGACGCACCTCCCCACCCGGCGACGGCGGTTGCGGCGCTGGCCGTCGGCGCCGTCTGGGTGGCGGGCTGGTCCGTGGCCACGCTCGGCGCCGCACGGGCCGGCCGGGCCGAACGGGCGGCGTAGCGCGGAGCCGACAGCGGGCTCGGCTCGGACACCGACCGCCGTGCGCGGGGGAGAGGCCGGGGCGAGGCTCGTCCAGAGCGATGCGGCCTGGGGCTTGTCGTGGTCCGAGAACTGTCCCGGGCAGGGGTCAGTGCTGTGCGGCGTAGTCGAGGAGGAACAGCGCCTCGACGAGGGCCATGTTGCGGATCTCGGTCGGGTCGACGCTCTCGTCGGGTGCGTGGATGAGGCAGCGGGGCTCCTCGACGCCCATGAGGATGATCTCCGCGTCCGGGCAGGTTGCGGCGAGCACGTTGCACAGGGGGATGGACCCGCCCTGGCCCAGGAACTCCATCGGGCGGCCGTACGCCTGCTCCATGGCCCGTCCCATGGCCCGGTACGCCGGCCCGTCGGTGGCCGCACGGAACGGTGAACCGGTGCCCTCCTTCTCGATCGAGACCCGGGCGCCCCAGGGCGCCGCGGCCGTCAGGTGCGCGGTCAGGGCCGCCAGCGCGTCGGCGGAATCCGTCCCCGGCGGGACCCGCAGGCTGACCCGGGCCCGGGCCGTGGCCGGGACCGCCGCGGCAGAGCCGACCACGGGCGCGCAGTCGATCCCGAGCACGGTCACGGCAGGGCGCGCCCAGAGCCGGTCCGCCACCGAGCCGGAACCGGTGAGGCGGACCCCGTCCAGGACGGAGGCATCGGCCCGGAACTGCTCCTCCTCGTAGGGCACCCCGGTCCAGTTACCGGTGCAGTCCAGGCCGTCGATGCGGGTGCCGCCGTCGGGGTCGCGCAGGGTGGACAGCATCTGGATCAGTGCGGCGAGGGCGTCGGGGGCGGGGCCGCCGAACATGCCGGAGTGAAGGTTCCCGCGCAAGGTGGAGACGGTGACGACGACGTTGACGAGGCCGCGCAGTGCGGTGGTGGCGGTCGGGCGGCCGACGGCGGCGTTGCCGGTGTCGCAGATGAGGAGCGCGTCCGCGCAGATGTCACCGGGGTGCGCGGCCACGTACTCCTCGAGCCCGCCGGTGCCCTGCTCCTCGGAGCCCTCGGCGACGAACTTCAGGCCGACGGGCAGGTCGTCGCCGAGCGCCCGCAGCGCCGTGAGGTGCATGACGATGTTGCCCTTGCAGTCGGCGCTGCCGCGTCCGTACCAGCGTCCGTCGCGCTCGGTGAGGGTGAACGGCGGGGAGTTCCAGGCGGCTTCGTCGAGTGGGGGCTGCACGTCGTAGTGGCAGTACAGCAGCACTGTCGGGGAGCCGTCCGGCCCCGGCCGGTGGCCGAGTACGGCGTGGCTGCCGTCGGGGGTCTCCTCCAGGCGTACGTCGAGCAGGCCCGCCTCGGTGAAGGCGTCGGCCACCCACCGGGCTGCCCGGTGGCATTCCTCGGGAGGGAACTGGCGGGGGTCGGCGACCGAGGGGATGGCGACGAGCTCGGCCAGGTCGGCCTTGGCGCGGGGCATCAGCGTGTCGATGCGCTCGGCGAGGGCGGCCACGGTGTCCGATCGGTCGCCGGTGGTGTCGGCCATCGTCTCAGCGCCTCACCGTCTGGTCGGTCTTCAGGTCCTTGAGCTCGTTCTGGATGCGGTGCAGGGTGTCGGGGCAGTAGACCTTCAGTACGAGGGCTTCCGCCTGGACGGCCCGGCGGTCCGCGATGACCGGACGCTGGCCGGGGCCGGTGGCCCCGTTGGACATGTTGATCTTCCACAGGGCCGATTTGAGGGCGGATGCCGGGTCCTCGCAGACGATGCCCCCGTCCTCGCCGAGTGCGCGGGCCAGGGTGCTGGGATCGGGCCGGGGGTAGCCGGCGGCGGCCACTTCATCCGCGAGCTGGTTGGCCTTGTCCACGGCCTGGTTGGTGTCGCGTACGGCCTTGTACTGGAGGAGTCCCACCACGACGAAGGCCACGAGGAGGCCGCCCGCGGTGTATCACGTACGGCATCTGGTCAGTCACCCGGCGTCAGACCTATCGTGAGGCAATGACGGCACACAGCCCGGGGGCGCCCGGCGGCGTGGAGCGGGGCGAGTCGGGGACGACGGACGTGGTGCTGCGGGCGGGCGGCGCCACCTGGCTCACCGTGCCGCGCTCGCTGGGGAGCGCCGCGCTGACCGCGCTCGGTACGGGCCTTCTCGGGCTCGCCCTCGTCCTGCCGGTGGCGGTGATCGTGCTCTTCTCCGGTGCCGGCTGGGCCACGGTGGGGGCGGTGGCCCTCTGGATGGTGTCCGCAGCCGTCGCGGCGGGCTTCGCGGGCGCACTGGCCGTGGCCTGCTTCCGGGTGTACCGGATCAGGTTCTCCGCCGTCGGCGATCCGCCCGGGGTGCGCCTGGTGCGCGGCCTGGGGAGCGGTCCGTGGCGGCTAGTGGAGGAGCCGGACCGCCTGCGCCTGGAGCAGGAGATCGAGGAGCCGTACGCCGGGGACCTCCTCCCCGCCACCCGCGCCCTCACGCTGCGCCTGATCCGGGACGGCTCCGACATCTGCCGGGCGGACCTCCTCCCGGACACCGACGCCCGACAGCTCCTCGCGGCTCTGGAGGAGGCCCTGGGGCCGGCCGTCCTGCTCGAGCTCCACGTCAAGCGCACCACCCGCCCCGCGCCCCAGCGCCGCCCCGGCCTCCGTAAACGCGGCCGGGGCGGGCCCTCCGGCATCGGCATCAGCGGCGCCGGGGGCTACAGCTGCGGCGGCGGCAGCGGATGCGGCGGAGGTGGGGGCGGGGGCGGCTAGGTGTATTGATCACGAGCGTTGTTGACACTCGGCGGGTCTTGAACATGGCGAAGACCTCCGGTGTGGTGGGAGCTGTCTAGGAACTCACCGC
>NZ_JBSGXU010000352.1:0-3364 GCF_053610205.1 Streptomyces sp. NPDC054932
AGTTCGTCGTACCACTCGACGATCTGCACCCAGTCCGTCTGCCCCGCGGTCGGCGCGTCGGCGTGGAGCGCCGCGATGGCCGCCTGGGCCTGGAACTCGCCCAGCCGGTCGCGGGCGAGGGCCGCCTGCAGGATCCCGGTCCCCTCGGTGATCGCCCCGGTGTCCCACCGGCCGCGGTCCTGCTCGGCGAGCGGTACCAGGCTGCCGTCGGGCGCGGTCCGGGTGGCACGCCGGGCATGGTGGAGCAGCATGAGGGCGAGCAGCCCCGCCACCTCGGGATGGTCGACCCGGGCCGCGAGCTGCCGCGTGAGCCGGATGGCCTCGGCGGCGAGGTCGACGTCGCCGGAGTAGCCCTCGTTGAAGACCAGGTAGAGGACGCGCAGCACGGTGGAGACATCGCCGGGCCGGTCGAACCGCACACCGGAGACGGTGCGCTTGGCCCGGCTGATGCGCTGCGCCATGGTCGCCTCGGGCACCAGGTAGGCCCGGGCGATCTGGCGGGTGGTGAGCCCGCCGACGGCGCGCAGCGTGAGCGCGACCGCGGACGACGGCGTCAGCGACGGGTGCGCGCACAGGAAGTAGAGCCGGAGCGTGTCGTCCACCGCGGACGCGGGCCCGGGCGGCGGCTCCTCGTCGACGAGGTCCTCACGCCGGCGGCGGGCGGTGTCCGCCCGGGTCGCGTCGAGGAACCGGCGCCAGGCCACGGTGACCAGCCAGCCCTTCGGGTCGCGCGGCGGGTCGGCGGGCCAGGTGCGGACCGCCTCGACCAGCGCGTCCTGCACGGCGTCCTCGGCCGCCGCGAAGTCGGCTCCGCGGCGGACGAGGATCCCGAGCACGCTCGGCGTGAGGCTTCGGAGCAGGACTCCGTCCATCGGCGGGATCACTCCGTGATGGTGGGCGGCGCGGTCAGGAACGGGCGCACCTCGAGCCACTCGTGGATCGGCTTCCCGCCCGCGCCCGGGGCGGCCGACAGCTCTCCGGCCAGCTCGACGGCGCGTTCGTAGCTGTCGACGTCGATGATCATCCAGCCGGCGATGAGGTCCTTGGTCTCCGCGAACGGTCCGTCGGTGACCGGCGGGCGCCCCTCACCGTCGTAGCGGACCCACGCCCCCTCGGGGGCGAGCGCCTGACCGTCGACGAACTCGCCGGTCCCCTCGAGCCGGGCCGCGAAGTCGTTCATGTACTGCACGTGCGCGGAGATCTCCTCCGGCGTCCACTGGTCCATGGGCACGTCGTTCGCCGGAGCCGGGGCGCCGCGGTAGTGCTTGAGCAGCAGGTACTTGGCCATGGTGCTTCTCCTCGGTGCTGGTGCGACCCATTGTGGTCGCGTTCACCCCGGGGACGGAGCGGGCCACGGGTTCTCGACATCACCGGCGAAGTTTTTTTTCTCGGCTCTTGCGGAGCGGCCCCGGCGGGCTCCGGGGGGTCCGGGGGTGGGGGGCTCCGGGGGGTGACGTGGCTCAGAACCGGCGCGCCCGGTGGCGGGCACGGTGGCCGCCGTCGCGGCGGACGAGCAGCAGGGCCAGCAGCATGGGCGCGATCAGCAGGGCCATCGTCGTCATGGAAGTGCTCCTCTCCTCGTGGTCCCTCACTCCTTCGCGTATGGCCGCCCGGACGCATTCGAAACCACCGGCGCCCGCCACCCCGCACCGGCAGGCCGATCCCGCCGAATGCGCCCGGAATAAGCCCATCCGGATATCGGCGTCCCGAGGGGTTCCACGGCGCATTCCGGATGCCCTTCGAGGTGGGACGGCCGAGAGCCGCCGGGGGGTGGAACGGGCGGAGCGCCCGGCTCAGGCCACGCGCCCCCGCACGCCTCCCGCCGTGACGTTCCCGCACGGCGGTAGCTGGGCAGCCGCTTGTTGCTGATCGACCGTCACATGAGGAGAACCCCGATGACCAAGGTCCTGGTGCTGCACAGCGTCTGCCTCGTAAGGTCCGCCCTGGCCGCGCTCCTGAGATCCGAAGGCGACTTCGACGTCACCTCCTCCGGTTGGCGCGCCGCCGCGCGCCAGGCGGAATTCTTACGACCCGACGTGGCGGTCGTGGACCTCGACTGTCCGGGGGTCTCGGCCGCCCTCCTCGCCGACGCCGGTGCCGCCCGGCTCCTGCCCCACTCGCCGACGCCCCTGCTCGTGCTCGCCCGGGCCGACACCCCCGGCTCACTGCGGCGCGCTTTCCGGACCCAGGCACTCGGCTACGTCGACAAGGACGGCTCGCCCGCCCGGCTGATCCGGGCCATCCGCAAGGTCTCGGCCGGAGAACGCTTCATCGACGCCCCGCTCGCCTCGGCCTTCATGGAAGCCGATCCCATGCCGCTCAGCCCGCGCGAGCTGAGCGTGCTGGCCCGGGCCGCCGAGGGCGACTCGATCGCGGAGATCGCCCGCGCCCTGCACCTCGCCAGCGGAACCGTACGCAACTACATGGCCGCCGTGACCCGTAAGACCGGCGCCCGCAACCGGATCGACGCCATCCGGATATCCCGGCGGGCCGGCTGGGTCTGAGCCGTCCGAGCCGTCCGATCCGCCGGCCCGAGTCAGCCCGTGCCCCGAACGGCGACGAGCACTCCGCCGGCCGTGCGCTCCTCACCCGCGAGCGTTCCACATGCCCACCAGATCCCGGTACAGGGGCGACCTGGCCGGGAGCTCCGCATGCGTGCCGCACACCGCCCGGGCCCCGTCGAGTACGAGGACCCGGTCGGCCCGGGCCGCGGAGGAGATGCGGTGGGCGACCACGATCAGGGTGCCCGGGCGCTCGGCGAGCGCCCGCTCCGCGCGCTCCTCGGTGCGCGGGTCGAGGTGGCAGGTGGCCTCGTCCAGCAGCAACAGGGGGGCGGGGGAGAGGTGGGCGGCGGTGAGGGCGAGGTGCTGCCGCTCGCCCGGGGAGAGCCGGCCCGGGTCGACGGGCGCATCCGGTCCGCCGAGCCGGGCCACGAGCCCGTCCGCGCCGAGGGCTGCCACGGCCCGCTCCACCTCGGCCGGGGACACCGGGTCCGGGCACAGGTGGGTCAGGTTCTCGCGGACCGTCCCCGTGAAGACGTACGCCTGCTGGGGCAGCAGCGTCCGGCGGGCGTCGGGGCCGTGCCCCGGCGCACCCCGGGCGGGGGCGCCCGCCACCCGCACGATTCCGCGGCCGGGCGGCAGCAGGCCGGCGACCAGGGCGGTGAGGGTGGACTTGCCGATGCCGCTCGGCCCCACCACGGCCAGGTGTTCGCCCGGCCGGACCACCAGGTCGAGGCCGTCGATCACCGGGTGCGCGCGGGGACCGTAGGCGAAGCGGACCTGCCGGAGTTCGACGGCAGGAGTCGGCGCCGATCCCGGCGACGCCCCCGCCCCCGATCCCGACGCCGACGCCGACGCCGACG
>NZ_JBSGXU010000353.1:0-3308 GCF_053610205.1 Streptomyces sp. NPDC054932
GCCTCGGTGTGGTCGCGCTGCTGCGTGGTGACGTCGAGCAGGGAGGCGATCACGCCGATCGGCCGGCCGCCCGGATCCTCGACGCGTACGTACGAGCACGACCACACGCGTTCGTGCTCCGGGTCGGCCGGGGTCCGCCCGACCCGGCGCCGGTCGAGGACCGGCTCACCGGTGTCCAGAACGCGGCGCATCGCCTCTTCCATCTCGAGGGCGTTCACCTCGGGCAGCACCTCGGCCAGGCGCCGCCCCACGTGGGCCGACTCCGCCAGGCCGTTCATCGCTTCGAGGGCCGGATTGACCTGGAGGAAGCGCAGCTGCGTGTCCAGGACGCCGATCCCGACCGGCGAGCGGGCGAACAGCCCGTCCCAGACGGCCGAGGACCCCCGGATCCGGCGGGCCGCGTGGGCGTCCGCCGCGAAGACCAGCACGGCCGAGGCGCCGTGGCGGCGGTCCGGGACCGGGCAGGCCCAGATCTCCAGCTCCAGCGGGTGCCCGCCCCGGTGCCAGGCGGTGACCGTGCCCATGACCCCGCGCCCGGTGGCGGCCGTCTCCCACAGGGACCGGCCCAGACTGCGATCGGCTCCCGGATGCAGGAGGTCCGAGATGTGCCTCCCCAGCACCTCGGGCGGGGCGTAGCCGAGGAGCTCCTGGGCGCCGTGGTTCCAGCGCACGATCATCCCGTCGCTGCTGGTGGCCACGAGCGCGACCGGCAGGGCGCCCAGCCAGCCTCCGGCATCCTGGGCGGCGCTGCTGATCAGGTCCTCGAGTGGCATCTCCTCATGCATCCCGCACCCGCTCACCTGGTGTGGCCCGCGGCTGTGCCCCGTCCACACTCCTCATCGTCGCCCGGATGGTCCGCTACCGCCCCCCGGCTGCGCGGCCCCCGCCCCGGCCGTCGCCGCGGCCCCCGCCCCGGCCGTCGCCGCGGCCGCCGCCGGGGCAACGGCGCAGCGGAGACGGTCTGCGGTCACGGGGGCGCCGTCGGCCACGTTGCGGTCGTACGTGACGGTCCTGACCTGGACGGGCCGGGTCCCGACGGTGACGGCGAAGACGGAGTCGAGGTCCGGGTCGGCCTGCAGGCGGGCGCCCGGCAGGGCGGCCGCGAGGGTCGCCGCGTTCTCCTCCTGGCCGGTGGGGTACCGGACGACCGGCGGGCCCGCCGGTCGCTGCGGCGGCGCGGACTGCGAGGTGTCGGTGACGAGGAACCCGTTGCCGCGCAGGGCGGCGGCCACATCGGCGTCGTCCACGCGGACGGCCATCCGGGCCGGGTCGGTCGGGGCCGGGTTCTGCGCGACGGGCTGGATCCGGGTGTCCCCCGTGATCGGGCGGTCCGCCCCCAGCGCGTCCCACAGTGCGACGGAGCGGGCCTCGTCCCACACCAGGGTCGAACCCACACCGGGCACGCGGTGGTCGAAGAGCCGGATCGGGACGGTGGCGAACTCCGTCCGGTCCGCCCGGAGGTGACCGAGCGCCCAGCCGATGCGGACCAGGTCGTCCAGCCCCGTCCCCGCGTCGGTGCGCACGGTCTTCAGCAGGGTGCGCACGGTCCGCGCCGTGCTCACGGGGCCGAAGAGGGCACCCTGCGCCGTGAGCCTGGCCAGGAGGTCGTTGACCACGCGCTGCTGGCGGCGGACCCGGCCGAGGTCGCCGGGGCGGAGGTTGACGTGCCGGGCCCGGACGTAGCGCAGGGTCCCGTTCCCGTCGGCGAGATGGCGGCCGGCGCCGATGTCGAGGCCGGAGTTCTCGTCCTTGACCGGTGTGTCCGTGCAGACGGTCGCACCACCGAGGTTGTCGATCGTCTGCTCGAAGCCCGCGAAACCGGTCTCCAGGTAGTGGTCGATGTGGAGGCCGGTGGCCTTTTCCACGGTGGCCACGGTGAGCGGGCCGCCGCCGAGCGCGTAGGCACCGTTGATCTTGCCGCTGCGGGCGGGGGTGGTGCCCGCGTATGCGACGTAGGAGTCGCGGGGGATGGAGACGATGCTCGCGCGCCGCCGGTTCTCGGACAGGTGGACGAGCATCATCACATCGGTGCAGTTGCACCCCTTGCCGCCGACGTGGAGCCGTTCCTTCTCGGCCCGGGAGAGCCCGGTACGGCTGTCGATGCCGACGACCAGGATGTTCGTGCCCCGGCCGCCGCCACCGCCCGTCGGCGCACTCGAGGCCGAGACGGCGTGCGAGCCCACGAAGGAACCGCAGGAGAGGGCGGTCAGCAGGGTGAGAGCAACGGCGAATCGACGCAAGGCACATCCCCGGAATAGAACGAAATGGCTGAAATGGGGAATGTACGGCCCTGTGTGCGAGCGGCCGGGCTGTACGCGCCGGGATTCCTTCCCGCAGGGGGCGGGCTTGGTGCATCTGCCGCCGTCGCGGGGAACGCGGGCCTGTCCGCTCAGCGCTCGGACAGCTCCGAGGGGGCCTCCTGGACGACCCAGCCGTTTCCGTCGGGATCGTCGAAGGTGAGGAAGGAGTTCCAGGTGCCGCCCTTGCCCTCCTCCCAGCCCGTCGCGCCGACGTGCCGGACCGGTGACACGTCCACGCCCCGGGCGACCAGTTCCGCGCGGGCCGCCTCGATGTCCGTGACGCAGAGCTGAAGGCCGTGCAGGGTACCCGGGGCCATCGTCCGGCTGCCGGGAGCCGTGGGCATTCCCTGGAGCATGGCGATGGAGCACCGGGAGCCGGGCGGGGTCATCTGGATGATGCGGACTCCGGGGGAGACCTCGTCGTCCAGGTCGACGTTGAAACCGATCAGGTCGGCGTAGAAGGTCTTCGCGCGGTCCATGTCGGTGACGGGGACGGGGACCACTTCGAGCGTCCAGTCCATCGGTGTCTCCCTCGGGGCATCAGTGAGTGGGCGGGTCCACCGTTTCCCATGGAGGTCCGGTGGCGCACGTAGAAACGCCAGCCGGGTCCCGACTTGTCCGCGGACGCGTCGGGGCCCGCCGGGCGCGTTCCGGTCAGTCGTCGGGGAGGACGCGGCCGTCCTCGTCGAGCGTGAGGTGGATGCGCGCGGGCTCCTGGCTGTTGACGTCGGACGGCCTGGGGCCTTCGGGGCCGTCGGGGCCCCAGCGCAGCAGCCGGCGCGTACGGACGACCTGGTACACGGCGTCCTGGAACTCCAGCCGGTTGACCCGCCCGACCCGCAGCGTGTCTGCGGCCCCGGCGTACGCGGCCAGCTGCGCGGCCCGCAGGTCGGCGGACTTCCCGCCGTCCGCGGCCACCCAGGTGCGGGCGTCCGTGCGCGGGTCGGCGTCCTCGGGGATGTGGCCGCGCAAGCGCGGCCACATACACGTCAGGGCGAAGTCCAGCGA
>NZ_JBSGXU010000354.1:0-3304 GCF_053610205.1 Streptomyces sp. NPDC054932
CATCGCAAGGCGGAGAGGCGCAGCTCGTACCTGTTCGTACTCGCGCGCTTCGACAACGCGGCGAGGTGCCGTGCCGGGCGTCGCGGGCCAGGCGGGACTTTGCGGACACCCCCTAGGGGTGCGGGCCGTCAGGCGTGTCCGGCGGCGCGGTCAGATCCGGCCCGGGCGGGCCCGGAAGTGGGCACGGGCCTCGGGCAGGAACATCGGGACCGCGGCGGCCGCGGCGAGCAGGTCGGGGAGGGCTGCCAGGGCCGGTCCGACACCGGGCGCCGTCCCGCTCATGCTGAGGTCATTGGCCGCGAAGAGCAGCCCCCCGACTCCGACGACGCCGATCAGGCCGAGGACCGTACGGGCCCAGGCGCGGCCCGCCCGCATCTTCATCGCCACGGCCAGCCAGCCGGTCAGGACCACGAGCAGGATCCCGCCCGACAGCGCGAGCCGGCCGGCGGCGGCGTCGGCTCCGGAGCCGGCGGTCAGTTCGTCCAGGCCGGTGGGCTCGAGCACGAACGCCCACAGCACCCAGTCCGCGACGTACGCGGCGATGGCGGCGAGCGTGAGCGCCCACGCCGCCCCGACCCCCTTCGGTCGCCCGCCCGCCGCATCCCTGCCGGTGGTACCGGTCATGCGCGTCTCTCCTCCGTCCGGTCGGCGTCCGCGTCCGCCCGTCCACGCCCTCTGAGAGGAGGAACGGACCCGCCCGGTTCCCCGGTCGCTCGGATCCGTCCCCGTGACGGCCGCCCGAACCGCACGGGGACGCCCGGGGAGTACAGCACGCTCACCGGCGGCCCGGCCGGGGCGGGCAGGCCCGCCGCGGCGATCAGGTTCTCGTCGCAGTCGAGGAGTTCGGCGCGGTGCAGCGGCCAGCGCGGATGCGTGTTCGGCAGGTACAGCGGGCGGCCGAAGAACTGCGTGTGCATGCCCCAGCGAGCCGTCAGGAAGTGTTCCAGGGCGGTCGGTTCCGCGATGCGCTCCCCGATCCGTACGGCGATCCGGCTGTGCGCGCGGCGCGGGCCGTGCGGGCCGGTCCGGCGTCGGCGGCTGGTGTACGTGACCGTGCCGCCGTCGTGGCGGACCGTCATCCGGGACCAGATGTACGGGAGCCGGAACGCGGCCCGCCCGACGGCCACCGGGATCAGCCGGGAGGCGTCCAGCGAGCGGAAGACCACGGCGCGGCGGCCGTGGGCGTCGACCGAGTAGAGGCGGACGTTGGTCTCCGGGAAGGAGCCCAGGTAGGGGATGCCCGGAAGGCGGAACCAGCCGGCCCGGTGCATCCGGAAGGCCACCAGGCCGACGTACGTGACCCCGTCCAGGGTGTCCGGCACGGTGCCGGCCGGCAGCAGGGGGGCCACGTCGGCGGGATCGGCGGCCCAGTGCAGGAAGGCCAGGTCGAGCCAGGACTGGGTGAGCAGGGGACGGTCCGCCGGGTGCGGCGGGTCGGCCGTTATCGGCTCCGGGACGACGGCGGGCGGCGGCGTCTGACGCATTCGCCCAGTATCCCCCGCACGCCCCGCACCGAAGCCGGCGGACCGCCGCGGCGCAGGCGTCGGCGGTAATGGTGTGGGTGGAGGTGGAGGTGGAGGTGCGTTCCCCGGCGGGAGCGTCGGCGGGAGGACGCCTCCGCCTCCCCGGCGGTCGACTTCGCAGACGGCGCACACTCGTCGGGATCGTCACGGTGGTACGCGTTCAGGGTCCGCGTCCCGTCGCGGTGGGCCACCACCGGGATACGGCGGTGCTCGCGGGTGGTCAGGTCGTGGCGGACGCCGATGCCCGGCAGCGGAGTGCTGCTCAGACGCGGAACGGGCACGGGAACCCCCAGTGTGTGCCGTCACCGATGGCGGGGAACAGCGCCGCCTCCCCTCAACAGCCTCGCCGGCGAGGCGTGTTCCTGTCCTGCGGGCGCCCGGGGCGCGGCCACGCCGCCCGCCGCCCGCGACGGCCCGTGCGCGCCCGGATCCTGCCCGCGGGCGGTTGGATCCACGGCAGACGCGCCCCCTGCGGTGGTGCATCATCTCCGAGGGCCCCGACGGCGGGGCACCGTCCGGAGGAGGCGACGCATGGTCGAGTGGAAACGGATCAGCTCAGGCATTCGCCCCGTACCCAGCCCCGCGGCAACCGTCTCGGTCTGGGCCGCGGCGGCCACCGCGGCCGCCGCCCTGGTCGCCGTCCTCAACCTCCTGGACGGACCGGGCGACCCCGTCGTCGACCTCTTGGCGCTCTCCCTCGCCGTGGCCGTGGTGAGCGCCGGAGCCCGCCTGACGGCCGCCCCGGGGACGGCCCTGCTCTGCTGGCTCGTCCTCAACGCCTTCGCGACGGCACCCATCGGCCAGCTCACCTGGGAAACTCCCTACGACCTCGTGCGCCTCGCCTGCCTCCTCGCCGCGGCGGGCACGGGAACGGTCGTCGCCCGCCTCACCAACGCGCGCGCCGCGCACCGGCGGCTCACGCCGTAGCGGGCGCGGATCCGCCTGCTGCGGTCAGCCGGCGGGTGCGGCCGCGACCGCCGAGGTCTTGCGCAGCACGCCGATCTTGTCGATGCGGTGCTCCGGGTTGCCCTGGGCGTCGCTCCAGAAGTTGCCCTCGGCGTGGTCCTCCGGCGTGGCGCAGGTCGAGATCGTGATCATGGCCTGGGTGGGGGCAGCCCCGGGCGTCCCGGGCACCGCGGCGCGCTGTTCGCTCAGCGAGCGCTCCGACCGGAAGGACGTCTTTCGGGTCGCGACGATCTCGTAGCTGTACACGACCCCACCCGCGGTCACGAGGACCGTGTCGCCGTGCTTCACCGAGGGCAGGTCCCCCAGCGGGCCGCCGGCCGACAGGCGGTGCGCGGTGACCAGGAAATTGCCCACCTGACCGGGCCCGACTCCGCCCCGCCCGCCGTACGGGCTGGCCGCATCGCCGCGGTCCTGGATGCGGGATCCAGGCACGTCGTCGGTGGTGCCGTCGTACGGCACCACGCGCAGCCCGGAGACCCCCACAGAAGGTATGGAAAGCGTGGAGACCGTGGTCGCGGGGGTGGGGGCGGCAGGGGTGGCCGCCGGCGACGGCACCCGTACGGGTGCCGGGACGGCAGAGGCCACGGGCGGCGCCGGCGCCGTGTGCGCAGCGGCCGCCGGCCCGGCGGCCGCCGACGGCGCACAGGCCGCCAGCAGCGCGGTCACGGTACCGGCGAGGACGGCGGGTACGGCTCGGAACGGGAACGGCAGGGGCATGGGCGTTTTCCGTGTCGGTCGGTCGGCCGGGGCGTGCGGCAGGTGGGGGGACCCGATTCGCCCGGCCAGAGTGACATACGGAGCAAGAGGTCCATAAG
>NZ_JBSGXU010000355.1:0-3242 GCF_053610205.1 Streptomyces sp. NPDC054932
GTCCTGCGCCTGTGCCTGCGTCTGCGTCCGGTCAGCGCAGGGGTGCTGTCAGCGGACCCGGGAGCGCCGGCAGGGCCGGGGGCAGGACACGGAGGGCGGACGGTGCCTCGGCCGCCGGGGCGTCGGCGGAGCGGTTCTTCGCGGCCGGGTCCGGTGTGCGCGGCGCGGTGGTGCCGCACAGGGAGCGGTCGCGGTAGTCCCTCAGCGCGGCATCGGCCGGGTGCGGGTCGAATTCGGTGCCGCTCGCGTTGAGGCGCTGGTACTTCATCAGGTTGTACCCGATCGCGAACTGGCGGGTGCCGTCCGCGCTGGACAGGGCCCAGGTGCCGGCGCCGAAGACTCCCCCGTCGTGCCCCCAGGCCGGGCCGCACGGCGTGTCCAGCGAGTAGATCCCGAGGCCGTAGCGCATGCCCACGGCACCCGTCCCGTCCTTGACGTCGACGGTGGTGCGCATCTCGTCCAGCTGGCGGCGCGGCAGGAGGTCGCCGCCCAGCAGGGCCCGGTAGAAGGTGTTGAGGTCCTGCGGGGTGGAGATCAGGGCCCCTGCGGTGCCCGCCCAGGTCATGTTGTAGTCGCTGTAGTCGCGCGGCGGGTCGATGAGCCCGAAGAAGCTCTCGTACATACGGGCGTGGGCGCCGCGGATGCGCGGGTCGGTCCCGGGGAAGTAGGTGTCCCGCAGGCCCGCACGCCGGATCACGTCCTGGGTGATCAGCCGTTCCGGGTCCTGGCCGGTCACCTTGCGGAGCACCTCGCCCAGGAGCACGTAGTTGGTGTTGGAGTAGGACCAGTCGGTACCGGGCTCGAACACCTGCGGACGGGCCACGCCGTAGCCGATCAGCTCGGCGGGCCTGATCGTGCGGTACCGGTGGTCGTCGAGGCTCTCCGTGGTCCCCTTCAGGAGGGAGGGGAAGGCGTCGCCGACGTAGTCGTGGATACCGCTGGTGTGGTTGAGCAGCATGCGTACGGTGACCTTGCGGCCGCGCTCGCCGGGCAGCAGCTCGGGCACGTAGTCGCCGACCGGCCGGTCCAGGTCCACCCGGCCCTTCGCGGACTGCTGGAGGACGGCGACGGCGGTGAAGGTCTTGGTGACGCTGCCGACGCGGTGCCGCAGGTCGGGGCGGGTCTTGCGCCCGGTGGAGACGTCGGCGAGGCCGGCGGCGCCGTCGAAGCGCCGGCGGTCGTCACGGACCGCGGAGTAGACGCCGGTGATGCCCGCCTCGTGGATCGCGTTCAGCCCCGCCTGCAGCTGGGTCCGGTCGAGGGGCCGGCCCGCGGTCGGACCGTAGGCGGTCGGCTCGTGCAGGCCCGCGGCGCTCGCGGCCGGGGCGATGCCCGCCAGCAGGGCTATGGCGACGGCGGTGGCCGAGGCGGCGCGGCGCAGTCGCGGTAAGGGTCGGTCGGCAGGACGGGTGTGGGGCACGGCGGCTCCTCGTCGGTGGCCCGCTGGGGCCCGGCGATCTTGGTCACTTAGATTCTTCGCCCCCGACCCGTGGTGCGGCCTCGTCCGCCAGGACGAACCGGGTATCAACCTCCAGAAGGAGAAGCACCTTGACAGGCCATTACATTTGTCACGCCGCCCCGATCGGCCTCGGCGGCCCGCGCCGCCCCGGTCCGCGCTCTGTGACTCCGCCCACCCTCCCTTGACCGGAGAAGGAAGGGCTACCTAACTTCGATGGCATGGCCCCCCACGACCCCACCCCTTCCTCCGACGCCTCCGGTGCCCCCGACGCGTCCGAGCTGGTCGATTTCTCCGTCGACCTCACCTCGCAGGAGGTGCTCCGGCGCGCCCAGGTGATGGCGGCCCTCGGCCCGGACTGGGATCCGATGGAGGTGCTCCTCGGCGAGGAGGCCGCCTACGACCTGCTGTATTCCGGGCTCGACGCCGGTCAGCAGCGCATCTACGACGACCTGGTCGCGGCCGGTGTGCTGCCCCCGCGCGGAGACGGCCGTGCTGCCGCTTGACCCGCAGGCCGACCCCGGGCGCCGTGCCTGGGTGGCCTGCCCGAAGTGCGAGGACGCGCGCGGCTGCGACCCCTGTGAGCAGCGGCGCACCTGCTCCACCCACTGGCGCTACCTGCTCACGAACACCGGCAGCCTGCTCCACCTCCAGTGCCCCGGCTGCACCCACGTCTGGGTGCACGAGAGCGGCTTCGGAGCCACCCGCTCCCCGTGGGACCGCATCGCGGGCGGCTAGGGCGTCCCTTCCGGGGTCAGGCGGCGCTCCAGCCGCCGTCCAGGGGGATCGACGCACCCGTGACGTAGCCGGTGTGCGGGCCGCAGAGCCACAGGACGGCCGCGGCGACCTCCTCCGGTTCGATCAGCCGCTTGACCGCGGAGCGGCTGAGCAGCACGTCGGACACCACCTGAGCGGCGTCGATGCCGTGCGCGGCGGCCTGGGCCTCGATCTGCCGCTCGACCAGTGGCGTGCGGACGTATCCGGGGTTGACGCAGTTGCTGGTGACGCCGTGCGGCGCGCCCTCGACGGCCGCGACCTTGCTCAGCCCCTCCAGGGCGTGCTTCGCGGCCACGTAGCCGGCCTTGAACGCACTGGCCCGCAGTCCGTGCACGCTGGAGATGTTGACGATGCGGCCCCAGCCCCGCGCGCGCATGTGCGGCATGGTCCGGCGGATCAGCAGGAACGGCGCGTGCACCATCACCCGCTGCATGAGTGCGAAGCGGTCCGGGGGGAACTCGGTCAGCGGTGCGACGTGCTGGAGTCCGGCGTTGTTGACCAGGATGTCGACGTCGGCCGGCAGCCCCCCGATGAGCTCGGCCCGGGCCAGGTCCACCACGTGTGCCCGCCCGCCGATCTCCTCGGCGACGGACTTCGCCGCGGCGGCGTCCATGTCCACCACGTGGACGTGGGCCCCGGCCGCGGCGAGCGCCGAGGCGCAGGCCCGGCCGATGCCGCTGCCGGCGCCGGTCACCAGGGCGGTACGGCCCGCCGGGCCCGTGCCCGCGGCGGCTGCTGTCCCGTGGGGCACGGGAGGGAATCCGCTTGTCATGCCCGGAATCATCCGGGACACGGGCGGGCCGCTCCCATGTGCGTGGCCGCCACAGTCGGGCCGCAGGGTGTGTCGGCCGGCGACAGGACGGGCACGTGTGCGTCGCCGCCCGACCGGCAGGACACCGCCTGGGCGGGCACCCCTAGGCCGTCTCTTTCGGATCTTGTCGGTCGGGCCCGCGTCGTCCGGTGCCGTGCATCTCCCCCAGCTACCGCTGGGAGGTGCCCCCTGGGCGGA
>NZ_JBSGXU010000356.1:0-3238 GCF_053610205.1 Streptomyces sp. NPDC054932
GCCCGGCACGGCGCCTCGCCGCGTTGTCGAAGCGCGCGAGTACGAACAGGTACGAGCTGCGCTTCTCCGCCTTGCGATGCACCGCGCCGGACGCCGCGGGCCACGCCCTCCGGGCGCCGGCGCTACTTTGCGGACACCCCCTAGAGGTCGATCCAGTAGCGCCGCTTGAGGCCGATCAGGGTTTCGCGGACGTCCTCGAGGAGGCCGCCGTTGCCCTCGATCGTGCGGATCGACGCCTCGTTGTCCGGGTCGCAGGTCAGCAGGACCCGGTCCATCCCCAGGATGCGCGCCTCGTGCAGGACGGCCGCCAGGGCCCAGGTGGCCAGGCCGCGGCGGCGGGCCGAGGGCCTGACGCTGTAGCCGATGTGGCCTCCCGCGTCGAGGAGGAAGCCGTTCAGGTAGTGCCGCAGGTCGATGGCGCCCAGGTAGGTGTCGCCCTCGGCGATCCACCAGTACGTCGCGTGGACCCGGCCGTGGTCGACGGGCAGCGTGCGGTCCGAGTACCGGCGCAGTCGATCCACCCAGGCCGCGAAACCCTCGGGGCTGTCCACGTCGTCGTCGGATCCGAGCCCGGCGCCGTCCGTGTGGGCGTCGGGACCCCATTCCCGCCGTGCGTCGAGCCAGGAGGCGTGCAGGCGGCGGGTGGGGGCTATGAGCTCGGGCATACCTCGGACGATAACAGCCGGCCCGGTGCGCGCTCCGACGGCTACTCCGGAGTCAGCGGCCTCGCGCGGGCGATGACCAGGGCGACGTCGTCGTGGTCGTCCGTGCGGCGCAGGGAGTCCAGGAGGCGGTCGCAGGTCTCCTCCAGCGGACGTCCGGTGTCGGCGAGCAGGGCCAGCAGGAGGTCGAGGCGTTCGTCGATGGGCTGGTCGCGGGTCTCGACCAGGCCGTCGGTGTAGAGGACCAACTGGTCGCCGGGGTCCATGGCGACGGCGGTGGACTCGAAGGGGATACCGCCCACGCCGAGCGGTGCGCCGGTGGGCAGGTCGAGCAGCCGGGGGCTGTGGCCGGCGCGGATCAGGACGGGCGGGAGGTGTCCGGCGAGGGCCACCCGGCACTGGGCCCCGTGCGGGTCGTAGACGACGTAGACGCACGTGGCGATGGTCTCCTCCAGTGCGGCGGTGGTGTGGTCCAGCTGCTGCAGCACCTGTGGCGGGTCGAGCGCGAGTTCGGCCAGGGTGCGGGTCGCGGTGCGCAGTTGCCCCATGCTGGCGGCGGCGTTGATGCCGCTGCCCATGACGTCGCCGACCACGAGGACCGTGGTGTCGTCCGGTCCGGCGATGGCGTCGAACCAGTCGCCCCCGATCTCGCTGCTGGCCGCGGCGGGCCGGTACCGGTAGGCGACTTCCAGGCCGGGCGTGGGCGGCGGGTGGTGCGGCAGGAGGTGGTGCTGGAGGGCGAGGGCGGTGTGGTGCGCGTTGCGGTACCAGCGTGCGTTGTCGATGCACACGGCGGCGCGGGCGGCGAGTTCGCCGGCGAGCACGATGTCGTCGTCGTTGAACGGGAGCGGGTTGCGCGTGCGCTTGAGGTCGAGGGCGCCGAGGACCTCGCCGCGGGCGATGAGCGGCACGGCCAGGTAGGAGCGCAGTCCGGCGCGGGTCAGCAGGTTGGCGGCGGTGCTGTCGCGGGCGATGCGTGAGATGTCCCGGGCCTGCACGTGGGCGACCAGGACCGGGTGGCCGGTCGTCACGGACTGGGTGACCAGCCGGTCCGCGGCGTAGCGGGCGATGTCCCCGGGCGGGTCCGCGGCGCGGACGGCGTCGCTGGGATAGGCCGCCGCGAGCGCCAGCGCGCGGAACACCGCGGGCTCGTGCGAGGACGACCTCAGGGTCGGCCGGCCTTCGAGTACGGAGTCGAGGATGTCGACGGCGGCTATGTCCGCGAGCTCGGGCACGACGACGTCGGCGAGCTCGCGGGCGGTCTGGTCGAGGTCGAGGGTGGTGCCGATGCGGACGGTGGCGTCCGCGATGAGGGCGAGGCGGCGGCGGCTGCGGGCGATCTCCAGAGCCGCCTGGTGACTCTGGGTGACGTCCACCACGGAGGTGGCCAGTCCCAGGACCCGGCCGGTGGCGTCCTCCAGCCGGTAGTACGACACCGACCAGGCGTGTTCGGTGCGCTCCCCGCCGTGGGTGCGGCCGGCCGTGAACTGTTCGAGCAGCGGCGTTCCGGTGGCCAGGACCTGGCGCATGGCCGACTCGGCGGCCTCCGCGTCGTCGAGGAAGGCCAGGGCCTCGCGGACGCCCCGGCCGATGTGCTCCTCGGCGGGCAGCCCGTTGATCCGCTCCAGGGTCGGGTTGACGAGTACGTACCGCAGCTCCGTGTCCAGGACCGCGAGCCCGATCGGGGACTGGGCCACCAGCCGCGCGGACAGCGCGAGGTCCCGCTCCAGCTGGCGCAGCCTCGTACGGTCGGTCGCGATGCCCAGGGCGTACATGTCCCCGTGCTCGTCGAGGAGCCGCATGTTGCGGAACTCCACCAGACGCGTCGTGCCGTCCCTGCGCCGCACCGGGAAAGCACCCGCCCAGTCCCCGGCGCCGCCCATGACGCGCGCGAAGAGTTCCGAGACCAGGCCGACGTGCTCCTTGGCGGCCAGCAGCCGGGCTGCGGGGCGGCCGAGGGCCTCGGCCGCCGTCCAGCCGAACAGCTGCTCCGCCTGCGGGCTCCACAGTGCGACCCGTCCCTCGGCGTCGAGGACGACCGCCGCGACGTTCAGGACGTCGAGCAATCCGCTGGGCGGGGCGACCCCGGTCATGCCGGGCCTGATCCCGCCCGTCCCCGACTCGTCGATCACACCCATCGGCGACGCTCCTTCCGGCATCGTCGGCCCGGCGCCGCCCGCCATCGCCCGCCCTGAAGCGGTCCGGGGCGCACGGCTACCTCTCATCGTGCCCCCGAACCTGCGCGGCAGCGTCCGGAGCGTCGCGCCGGGCCGCCGTGCACGGAACGGCTGCCGCCGCAACCCTGACCTTCGTCGGGTCCGGGGCACCCCTTCGGCCGGGGCGGGCCGGTCCCGGGGTTCCTGCGGTCGGGCCCATGAAATCGAACACACGATGCGGACGGGTCCGACGCCTGGGCCGCCCCCGTCGGCGCACTCGGCACGAACGGGCCGGTGCACGTCACGGAGGGTGCCTCGGCGAGGGTCCACCGGTCCTTGGCCCGGAGCGTGGCGGACGACTGGCCGGCCCGCCCGGTGCGGGGCGGGGCTGGATGCCGCGAGCGGGGGCACGCAGCCGCA
>NZ_JBSGXU010000357.1:0-3209 GCF_053610205.1 Streptomyces sp. NPDC054932
GCCACATCCACGTCAGGGCGAAGTCCAGCGACTTGCGGGCGGCGTGCGGGGTCGCGTGCGGACCGCTGACCGGCCGCCAGCCGCCCGCGGTCTGCTCCACGACGGTGAAGGTCGGGGGCATCACCAGGACGTCCGGGTGGTGTCGAGCGCCCGCCGCGAGTCGGCGCGCACCTCCTCGGGGAACCGTTCGCCCGTGTAGCACAGGCCGCGCAGCGCGAGCTGCTCGAACGCCTGGGTCGGGGTCACCGGCGCGTCCGGATCCACGACCAGCCCGTCGTCGATCTCGGGCTCCCTGACGGCACGGTCCCAATCGGGTTTGAGGGGTTCCGGATCCGTGGGGCGCGGCGCCTCCATACCGCCCGGGCCCGAGGCCGCGTACTCCTCGGCGCGGACGACCCGGTACCGGGTGCCGGACACGACGAGCTCGTCGACCCGCTCGCTCTCCAGCCGGGCCACCGCCGACAGCAGAGCGCGCCGCTCGGCCCGGTCCTGCGCATGGTCCTTCGCGTGGAACCACAGCCGCGAGTTCAGCCCGTCGCGCGCCTGCTGCGGACAGCCGGCCGTCACCTCGAGCACCACCCGCCACCGCGGCCCGTCCCCGGCGGACTGCGCCGCAACCCCGAACAGCGGGCCGCGCACCACCACATCGCCCGCCCGCGCCACCGCGTCGAGCGCGTCGGCTTCCACTGCGGCTTCCACCAGCTCCACCGGCACCCGCACCACCACCGGCCGCGACCCGCGCGGCCTCATGTCCCCACGGTCCATGCCCCCATCCTGCCGACGACGGCACGGCGCCACCCCTGATTCGCCGATTCCCCGCCCTCGGGGCGCCGCGGGCGGTACCGTCCGCGCATCCGGGCCGTGCGCCCGGGGTGCGCACCCGGACTGCGCGCCACCCCACCGGGCGCTGTCCCCCGTGGGGGTCCGGTGGGGCGGGATCGTGCAGCGAGGCAGCCCGCCTCAATCCTTGAATGGGATTGCTGCGACTGTACGGCCGGGCACTGACAACGGCGGGCCGGTCGGCGGTGATATCGGGCATGTGTGCGATTCGAGGGTTCGGAATGCCGGTCCGGCCGGTGCGGCGCACCCTGGGATGTGCGAGACCGTCCCGAAAGCGCGGGAGGCTGGACCGATGCCCAAGTCCGACGGACCACAGCGCTGGGGGCCGCCCCCGGAACCGCCCCCGGACCTGCTCCACTCGCCCACGGGCGAGCCGCTCGACGAGGGGCGCCGCGCCGCGGTCCTCGACTGGACCGTCAACCAGTACGTCAGCGTCGGGTGGCGCGTCGAATCGCGCTCCCCGACCCAGGCGGTGCTGGTGCGCGGCGGGGACGTCAACCACGTCCTGCACGCGATCCTGACCATCTTCACGTGCCTCCTGTGGGGCGTCGTGTGGATCGCGCTCGCCGTGGGGCACAAGACGGAGCGCGTCGCCCTCACGGTCGACCCGGACGGCCGTGTCCAGACGGTGCACGGCCCGCGCTGAGTGCCCCCGCCGCGCCCGGAGCCCCCGAACCCGCCCGGCCCCGTCAGACGCCCGGGAACTCCGGGGCGATACCGAGCGTGGGCGCGATGGTCCGCCAGATCGTCGACCGGGCCGTCGACAGGTCCACCCGGGGATCGTCGAGCATCAGCCGGATGCCGAGGCCGTCGCACAGGGCCAGCACCAGGGTCCCGAGCGCGGACACGTCGCAATCGGTGAACTCCCGGGACCGGATCCCGCGTTCCACGGCCCCGCCGACCCACGCGTGCAGCTGGTCGTACAGGTCGACGGCCAAGTGCCGGGCCGCCGGGTCGCGCTGGGCGCGCACCCACAGCTCCTGCCAGAGCTTCCAGTCCTGGCGCAGCTCCGCGTCCGACGGCAGCATGCTCCGCAGGATGCGGGCCAGGACGACGGAGGAGGGCACCGAGTCGGCGACGCCCTCGGTGTCGGTACCGGTCTGGGCGAAGGAGTGCGTCATCGCCTCGGCGAAGAGCTTCTCCCGCGTGTCGAAGTGGTAGTGCAGCAGGGCCTTCGACACCCCGGCGTGCTCGGCGACCTTGCGCATGCTGACGTTCTCGAAGCCGATGTCGGCGATGACTTCGCACGCGGCCGTGAGGATTCGCTCACGCGTCTCGAGTGCGCGCTCGGCCTTGGTGGTCACGTTGGCTGCTCCCCGTGTCGGCGCCCGTGGACCGGGCGGGTGGGCCCGGCTGCCGTGGCCACCACACCACCATCCTCGCGCATCACGCCGCCCGCGTGGGCGCCGTAGCTGTGGAAGCCCCTGCCCGTCTTGCGGCCCAGCCGCC
The DNA here is from genome assembly GCF_053610205.1 of Streptomyces sp. NPDC054932. Classification (NCBI taxonomy): domain Bacteria; kingdom Bacillati; phylum Actinomycetota; class Actinomycetes; order Kitasatosporales; family Streptomycetaceae; genus Streptomyces; species Streptomyces sp. NPDC054932. Next base: position 2,290 of record NZ_JBSGXU010000357.1, read on the forward strand.
CGGCGTCGACCATCCGGGCCAGCAGCGGCGGCGGGGCGTACAGCGGCTCCCGGTACTCCGCGTACATCGACCGCGCGATGGCCTGCACCGTGTCCAGGCCGATCAGGTCGGCGAGGGCGAGCGGTCCGAGCGGGTGCGCGCAGCCCAGGGTCATGCCCCGGTCGATGTCCTCGGCCGACGCGGTACCGCACTCGGCCATGCGTACGGCGGCCAGCAGGTACGGCACGAGGAGCGCGTTCACCACGAACCCCGCCCGGTCCTTCGCGCGGACGACCTCCTTGCCCAGGACCCCGGACGCGAAGGCGTGCGTCCGCCGGACGGTCTCCTCCCCGGTGAGCAGGGACGGCACCAGCTCCACCAGCGGCAGCACCGGAACGGGGTTGAAGAAGTGGAGGCCGATGACCTGCTCCGGCCGCGAGATGGCCGCGGCCAGCCGGATGACGGGTATGGAGGAGGTGTTCGTCGCCAGGACGGCGTCCCGGCGCTCCACCACCCGGTCGAGCAGGGCGAAGACCTCCAGCTTCGCCCTCTCGTCCTCCGCGACCGCCTCGACGACGAGGTCCCGGTCCGCCAGCCGCGCCACGTCGGTGGTCACCGCGATCCGGCCGGCGGCGGCGTCCCGGTCGGCGGCGGTCAGCTTTCCGGACGCCGCCGCCCGTTCCAGGGAGCGGGTGATCCGCTCCAGGCCGGCGGCCGCGGCCGTACGGGTCGTCTCCACCACCACGACGTCCCGTCCGGCGCGGGCGCAGACCTCGGCGATGCCGGATCCCATCAGCCCGCAGCCCACGATCCCGACCCGTTCGACATCGGTCATCGTCCGTCCTCCTTCCTCTGGTTCCTTCGATGCCTCTGCTGTTCCTGCTGCCCCTGGCGCGCCCGGTGGTCCCGGTGGTCCAGGTAGGCACAGGGCGGGGGCGGGG
>NZ_JBSGXU010000358.1:0-3193 GCF_053610205.1 Streptomyces sp. NPDC054932
TCGGCGTCAGGCTCACCACCCTGCGCCCGGAGCAGGCCGCCTACATCGGCGTCCAGGTCGAGGGCCCGTACAAGCCGGACCACTACCGCTACTGATCAACCCCTGATCAATCCCTGATCAGCCTCTGATCAGCGGCGGCAGAACGTGAAGCAGGCCCCCGGCACCCGTGCCGGGGGCCTGCCCCACATCTCCCCAACCTCCCCCGATCCAAGAAGAGTGCGCACCATGCCCCGCGGCCGCTACTCGCTCCACGACCCGCACGACCACACCCCCCTCGGCGAGGAGCACTTCCACTGCGCCCCCGGCCCCTCCGGCTGGCGCTACGTCTCCCAGCTCACCGGCCCGGGCGGGGACCACCGCGGTTCCGTGGACCTGGCCATCGACGAGCTGGGCCGCCCCATCCGCATGGAGGTCAACGCCGCGAGCTGGCAGGTGCGCGGCGCCGCCATCGACGGCGTCACCTGGGTCCGTACCGACCCGACCGGCACCGAGGCCACCGAGGGCAACATCGCCGCCCCCGGCTTCACCGGCACCTCCCCGGCCTTCCTCATCGCCACCTCCCGGCTGCTGCGCCTGACCCCCGGCGCCCCGGCCACCCGCGTCCGGCTCCTCGCCCTGACCGATCCGGTCCTGGCACCCCGTACGGTCGACCAGGCCTGGGCCCTGCTCGCCCGCGAGGAACACCCCACGGACAGCGGCCCGCTCCTGGTGGACGAGTACCGGGTCAGCGCGCTGGACACGGGCGAGGTCCACACCGTCCACATCGCCGGGGACGTGGTCCTCTCGGCGCCCGGCATCGAACTCGAACACCTGGAGACGCCGCCCTCGGCCTTCGAGGAGCAGTGAGCTCAGGCGGGGGGCGCGAACCCGCCGGCGCGCGGAGGCTCCACGGGCGCCGCGTGCGCCGTGGGTGTCACGGGCATCACGGGCGCCGGAGCCACCGGGGCAACAGGTGCCACGACAGGCACGGGCCCCGCTGCCGGCCCCGCGACCGGCACGGGCGCGTACCCGGAGCCGGCAGCCGCGGCCGGCCGGAGCGCCCGGGCTGCATCCCGCGACTGCCGCTCGTGCACCACGGCCATCAGGAACGCGGCGGCCGGCACCCCCGCCGGCGGCGGAGCCCCGGTACGCGCCACCAGGTCGTCCGCGAGCCGGCCCGCCATGGCTGCGCCCACCTGCGGATCCAGCTGGTCCATCCGCGTCAGGTACTGGCGGATCGCCAGCCACAGCCCGTCCGGCACCGCCGACAGATCCAGCCCGGTGAACCGTCCGGCCAGCCACGGCGGCGGCGCGGGCACCGGCATCACCCGCGCACCCGGCACCCGCTCGCGGACCACGAGCGTCCCGGCGAACACGTCCCCGAGCCGCCGCCCCCGCGCCGACGCCAGCGAGGCGATGCACGCCACCGACCCGAAGGTCAGGATCAGCTCAACGATCCCCATGGCCCCGCGCACCAGGGCGTGCCGGAACCTGATCGGCCCGCCGTCGTCCCGTACGACCCGCAGCCCGCAGGCGAGCTTGCCGAGCGAACGCCCGTGGGACAGCGTCTCCACCGCGATCGGCACTCCCACCAGGAGCAACAGGAAGCCCGCCACCGACACGGCCGCCCGGGCGGCCTCGTCCAGCGAGGCGGTCGCCATCGTCAGCCCGACGGAGACGAGTACGTATCCGGTGACGTACACCGCCAGGTCCAGGATGATCGCCAGCCCGCGGCTCGGCAGCCGCGCCGGCCTCAACCCCAGGACGACAGCGTCCCCCGTCACCAGATCGCTCACCACAGCACCTCTCATGTGACCTGCCCCGCCCCAACGGCATCCAGTCTGCCAAGCTGACCACACTAGGAATAGGCAGAGGCCAGGGGACCTGGGACAGGGGAGCGGCAACCGGATGGATCTCGACGTCTTCGTGACCGCACACCGTGCGGAGTGGGACCGCCTGGAGCAGCTCCTGGGCCGCGGCAGCAAGCTCACCGGCGAGGAGGCCGACGAACTCGTCGCGCTCTACCAGCGCACCTCGACCCATCTTTCGCAGATCCAGTCCAGCGCCCCGGACCCGATGCTCACCGGCCGGCTGACCCAGCTGGTCGCCCGCGCCCGCGCCACGGTGACGGGCACCCGCCGGGCCGGCTGGCGCGACGCCGCCCTCTTCTTCACGGTGGGCTTCCCGGCCGCGGTCTACCGCAGCCGGCGCTGGTGGATACCGACCGCCCTGCTCTCCACGGCGCTCGGTGTGCTCATCGGCTGGTGGATAGCCACGCACCCGGAGGTCCAGGGTGCCATCGCGGCCCCCGACGACCTGAAGGCGCTCACGCAGCCGGGCGGCGAGTACGAGACGTACTACTCCAGCCACCCCGCGGGCTCCTTCGCCGCCAAGGTCTGGACGAACAATGCCCAGGCGGCGGCGATCTGCCTGGTCCTGGGCGCGTTCCTGGGGATACCGGTGCTCTGGATCCTCTTCCTGAACATGGTCAACCTCGGCATCGGCATCGGCCTGATGGCCTCCGCCGGCCGGCTGGACGTCTTCCTCGGCCTGATCCTCCCGCACGGCCTGCTCGAACTGACGGCGGTCTTCGTGGCCGCGGGCACGGGCCTGCGCCTGGGCTGGACCGTCATCGACCCGGGCCCGCGCACCCGCCGCACGGCCCTCGCGGAACAGGGCCGCACAGCCCTCGGCATGGCCATCGGCCTGGCGGTGGTCCTGTTCATCTCGGGCCTCATCGAAGGCTTCGTGACCCCGTCGGGCCTCCCGACCTGGGCCCGCATCACGATCGGCGTCGCGGCCGAGGTCGCCTTCCTCCTCTACGTCTACGTCCTGGGCGGCAGGGCCGCGCGTGCCGGCGAGGTGGGAGACGTGGAGGCCGCCGACCGGACGGCGACGCTCCCGACCGCGGCCTGATGTGCGTACAAGCCCGTTGAGCTGCTAGTCTCCTCGTCGTCCCGCGAAGACCGTTGACACGGAGCCCGTGGGGAGGTAGATTCGAACGGTTGCCTCGAACTGGACAAGTTCGGCAGCGATGGTTTAAACTCTCTCTCACCCCTAAAAACAGGAATTGAATTCCAGTGGGGTACAGCCGACTCCTCACTCAGGAATCCGAAGCCGGGAAATCCGGTGGAGAACTTCTGATAGAGTCGGAACCGCCGGAAAGGGAAAGCGCGAAAGCGAAAACCTGGAAAGCACCGAGGAAGTCGGACAC
>NZ_JBSGXU010000359.1:0-3060 GCF_053610205.1 Streptomyces sp. NPDC054932
GCCGCTGGGTCACTCAGCGGTGGATCAGGCTTCGGCCGGAGCCGAGACCGACGGCGGCGTCTGCTGCTCAGCCGCCGCGGTCTTCTTCGTCGCCCGCTTCGCCACGGTCTTCTTGGTCGTGGCCGCCTTCTTGGCCACGGTCTTCTTGGCGGCCGCCGCCTTCTTGGCCGGGGCCTTCTTCGCCGCGGGCGCCTTCTTGGCCGGAGCCTTCTTGGCGGCCTTCTTGGCCGGGGCGGCCTCCTCGACCGGGGCGGCTTCCTCGACCGGCGTCGCGGTCTCGGTCACCGGGGCCTCGACGACCACCACGGCGGCCTCCGCCGCGCCCGCCGGGGAACCGGCCGGTGCGGTGGCCTTGCGGGTGGCACGGCGGCGCGGACGGGCCGGAGCGGCCTCCACGACGGGAGCCTCCTCGACCTCGGCAACGACGACGGGCTCGGGCACGGCGACGGGCTCGGGCACCACGACCGGCTCCGGCTCCGCCACGACGACCGGCTCCGGGGCCACCTCGGCCGCGGGCGCCGGGGCACCCGCCGGGGCGGTGGCCTTACGGGTCGCCCGGCGACGGGTACGGCCCTTCGGCGCGGCCTCCTCGACCGGGGCGGCCGGGGCCGCCTCGACGACCTCGGGAGCCTCCACGACCTCGACGACCTCGGCGACCGCCTCGGGAGCCGGCTCCAGCACCGTCTCGGCCGGCTCGGTCACCGGCTCGTCCACGACCACGGGGGCCGCGGCCTGAACCGGAGCGACCGCACCGCGCGGGGCACCCGCCGGAGCGGTGGCCTTGCGGGTGGCACGGCGCCGGTTGCGACGGCCGCTGATGCCCGCGGCGGCCTCGGCCTCGGCCGGGCTGCTGTAGAGCTCCTCGTCCGCGACGAACTCCGGCTCGGGCAGGGCGCGCGGCGCGGCGGCCTCGGCGGCCACCTCGGCCTCGGTCTCGACGCCCTCGAGGTCGACGGCCTCGATCGTCTCGACCTCGTGGTCGTGCTGGTCGAACTCGGCGCGGCCACCGCGGCGCTTGGAGCGCTTGCCGTTGCCACCGCCGCCGATCACGGTCGGCGTCTCCATGTGGACGATGACACCGCGGCCGTTGCAGTGGACGCAGGTCTCGGAGAAGGACTCCAGCAGACCCTGGCCCACCCGCTTGCGGGTCATCTGGACCAGGCCCAGCGAGGTGACCTCGGCCACCTGGTGCTTCGTACGGTCGCGGCCCAGGCACTCCAGCATGCGCCGCAGGACCAGGTCGCGGTTGGACTCCAGGACCATGTCGATGAAGTCGATGACGACGATGCCGCCCAGGTCGCGCAGCCGCAGCTGGCGCACGATCTCCTCGGCCGCCTCCAGGTTGTTCCTGGTGACGGTCTCCTCGAGGTTGCCGCCCTGACCGGTGAACTTGCCGGTGTTGACGTCGATGACGATCATCGCCTCGGTCTTGTCGATCACAAGCGAGCCGCCCGAGGGCAGCCACACCTTGCGGTCGAGCGCCTTGGCGAGCTGCTCGTCGATCCGGTACGTCGCGAAGACGTCGACCTCGGAGGTCCAGCGGGACAGCCGGTCGGCCAGGTCCGGGGCCACGTGGTTCACGTAGCCGTGGATGGTCTCCCAGGCGCCGTCACCGCTGACGATGACCTTCGAGAAGTCCTCGTTGAAGATGTCGCGCACGACGCGGACGGTCATGTCCGGCTCGCCGTACAGCAGGCTCGGCGAAGAGGTCGAGATCTGCTTCGACTTCTTCTGGATGTCCTCCCACTGGGCCTGCAGACGCTCGACGTCGCGGCGCAGCTCGTCCTCGCTCGCGCCCTCGGCGGCGGTGCGCACGATGACGCCCGCGTCCTCGGGGACGATCTTCTTGAGGATCGTCTTCAGACGCGCGCGCTCGGTGTCGGGCAGCTTGCGGCTGATGCCGGTCATCGAGCCCTCGGGCACGTAGACCAGGTAGCGGCCGGGCAGCGAGACCTGGCTGGTCAGGCGGGCGCCCTTGTGACCGATCGGGTCCTTGGTGACCTGCACCAGGACCGACTGGCCGGACTTGAGGGCGGACTCGATGCGGCGCGGCCCGTTGGCCATGCCGAGCGCCTCGAAGTTGACCTCACCGGCGTACAGGACCGCGTTGCGGCCCTTGCCGATGTCGATGAAGGCGGCCTCCATCGACGGCAGCACGTTCTGGACCTTGCCCAGGTAGACGTTGCCGACGTACGAGGTGGCCTCTTCCTTGTTGACGTAGTGCTCGACGAGCACGTTGTCCTCGAGGACGCCGATCTGGGTGCGCTCGCCGGCCTGGCGGACGACCATGACGCGCTCGACGGCCTCACGGCGGGCCAGGAACTCGGCCTCGGTGATGATCGGCACGCGGCGGCGGCCCTGCTCGCGGCCCTCGCGGCGACGCTGCTTCTTCGCCTCCAGGCGGGTCGAGCCCTTGATGGACTGCACCTCGTCGGAGGACTCGGCCTTCTCGCGCGCCGGGCGCGGCTCGCGGACCTTGACGACGGTACGCACGCCGTCCTCGTCACCCGCTTCGGCGGCCTCGGCAGAGCTGTCGCCACTGCGGCGACGGCGACGGCGGCGACGGCGGCTGGAGCTGGAACCGAGGGCCTCCTCGGCCTCCTCGTCCTCTTCCTCCTCGCCGTCCTGCTCGGCGGCCTCCTGCTCGGCGGCCTCGGCCTCCTCCTCGGCGGACTCGTCGAGGTCGGCGGCCTCACCGCGGCGGCGACGACGACCACCGCGACGGCGACGGCGCGAGGGGCGCTCGCCCGACTCGTCGCCCTCTTCGAACTCCTCGTCGAGATCGGCGGCCTCGGCCTCCGGCTCCTCCTCCGCGAGCACCTCGGGAAGGGAGACGGGGGCGGACTCGGCGACCGGAGCGGACTCCGGGGCGCCGCGCCCGCGGCGACGGCGACGGCCGGACGGCTGCGCGGCGGGGGCCTGGGCGACCTCGGCCTCGGCGGTGACCTCGGTGAGCTCCTCCTCCTCGTCCTCCTCGACCGGGGCGGCGGCGCGGGCGGCCGCGGCGGCCATGGCCGCGGTCTCGGGGGTCTGGAACATCGGCTCGGCGAAGACCGGGGC
>NZ_JBSGXU010000360.1:0-3037 GCF_053610205.1 Streptomyces sp. NPDC054932
ACCGCCCGTCCCGCCCCGGACATACGAAGACTGCCGGGAAACCCCCAAAGGAACGGGCCGGGGGATCGAGGATCAGGACGGGGCGGTCGGAGATGGACGGCCCTGTCGGGGGAGGGCGCGTCCAATCGCTACGCGCTCCTCGCGTCTCAGCGTCCGACGACCGTCTTGGGCTGGACATAGGCCGCCCACGAGCCGTGGACGCTTCCCGCTGACCGCGACCGGCGGTCGGACGGGGCTGATCGGGACCGGTGGGAGGGACTGACCGCCGGTACTTCACCTATTCCGTAGTGGATCCGGGTCAGGGTGAGGACGACTCCACGAACCGGTACACAAAGAAGCGCAATTGGGGTAAAAGGTTGACGCCTCACACCACCGATGCCCGGAATGGATCAGTGGGAATGATGCCGGCCTCGTCGAAGAGTTGCTCCAACGCCTCATGACCCTGCTGCCTGCGGAACTCGATTTCGGCGGCCGTCACAGGCAGGGTCCACAGGATGCGGGCGTGCCCCGCGGGCAGGGGACAGTTCTCAAGGTCAGGGCCGTGGAGATAGGGCAGGCTGATCAGCAGATGGTCGCAGGTCGAGCCCGGCACCCATGGTTCACCGATCGGCATGCTGTGCTCCAGGTCGAGCTGATGCCCTCCGCAGTGGTAGTAGGCGATCATGGCCATGAGGTCGATGAACCGCTGGTCGCGGACGTGGGCGGTCATGACGAACTCAAGCCCGTGATCGTCCTTCTTCATCGCGGCCCAGCAGCCCACGGTGACGTAGGCCCAGCTGTCGCGGCGGGGACCGGGGCTCACGACGAGGACCCGTAGGTCGGGCACGATGTCGCGCCGGTCCGGCCCAAGGTCGTATGCGACGACCTCAACGGAATGCCCCTCGAAGTACGCTCGGACATGTGCCTCAACGGCTTCCGCGGCCTGCAGTCTCACATCGCTCACCGCCATGCGACTCACAGGGCCCACCAGCAGTACAGCCGCCGGTCGGAAGCCCGAGCGCGCTGAGCCAGTCCGGAAAGGGCTTCCAGGACCTCGCCCGTTGCCTCGACACTGATCCCGATCTGCCGGAGTTCGTCGGTCATCGACCACGGCTCGGCGAAGCGGACGAGGTCGTCCGGCGATGTCGTGGCGAGTGCATCGATCAGGGTGTCGGTCAGGCCGACCACGAACGGCGGACCGTCCTCCGGCTCGGACAGCAGTTGGCCGGACCGCGGGCGCTCGCCGGCCTCCTCGTAGCTGCAGCCGGTCATGATGGCTTCGAGCTGGGCGATCGCGACGACCGGGTCGATGTTCTTGAGGAAGACCACGTCGAGTCCCGCCTGCCCGGGCCCTCCAGGAGTCCGGAGGACTGCGACGGCAGTCTGATCGTCAGTGGCAGAAAAGTAATCGCACAACGGCATGCCGACGATTCTGGCATCCACGGCCGACAGCCCTGCCGGAGCAGTCTCCGCTCACCGTGAGTGGCATCGTGGAGCATTGGCAGACCTGCATGGACGTCGTTGCGGCCTGACCCCCAGGACGCAGGTCGATCACGTGCGCCGCGCCATCCGCGCTCTCAGCCCAGGGAACCCAGAGCGGGTGTCACCAGGGCTCGTCTTCCCAGGGGCGAGGCCCGGAGGCGGGGATCGCCGGTCGGCCGGCGTCGTCTGGCAGATTTCGCGGCATGGGATTGTTCAAGCGGGCCTATAAGTCGAAGAGTCCTGGTCAGGGAGTGGATCCGGCTGACCTGAGCACGCTGCTGCTGCAGGGCGAAGACATCATCGACCGGCTCGCTCGCGCGCACGTGTCCTGGGGTCTGGACCAGAGGACCGGCCTCATCGCGTGGACCTTCCCCGACAAGACCGCGACGGCACCCGCGCAGATCCTGGCAAGTTTCAGCCCCTCGGCGGGCTCGTGGCTATGGGCCTGGGCGAACGAGAGCATCCTCCCGGAGATGAGTCGCGACGCCCGAAGCATTCGGGACTGGGCAGAAGCGCATGGCCATCACGCCCTTGCCCAACCGAAGACCGAAGCCGACGAACAGACAGCGGCAACCCTCTCGGCTCTGGCCGTCCGGATCACCAGGGCAACCGGCTTCTACCGGGGCCCGGGAGGCAACTCCGTCGCGATCATCACCTTCGGGCCGGTCACCCTGACCGCTGCGGATGGCAGCACGTCCACCTTCGACATCAAAATCGACTAGGCCGGATCGTTTGGATCACCGAGCCAGGCTCGATTCCACTTTGCTGCGACGTCGGCGTCAGATGCTGCGGAAGGGTTCGGGGTAGATGAATTCGCCTTGTACGGACGGATCGTAGGCGGCCAGGGTGCGGATTTGGAACATGTGCTCCCAGGCTGGTTCCTCGCCGACGATGCCGAAGTCGGTGCTCGGGCGGAAGCCGAACCGCCCGTAGAAGTCGGGGTCACCGAGGACAACGACCATCGGGGCGTCGAGGGCGTCGGCCGCGGCGAGCGTGGCGTGGACCAGGGCCGTGCCGAAGCCGCGGCGGCGGTGGTCGCCGTGAACACCGAGCAGGCTGAGGTTGGGGACTGGGGTGGTACCGATTCGGCCCCAAGTGGACAGAGCGTGGCCGATGATCGCGCCGTCCAGGCCCTCAGCCACCAGCGAGAGGGCTGGTATCCAGGCTTCACCCTTCTGCAATGAGTCCCGCAGAATCACCTCCACAGATTCCTCCTCGTGTGGTTTGTAGGAGGAGGCGATGGTCACCGCACGGACAGCGGCCAGGTCGGCGGGGGTTTCTCGTCTGATCAGCACCTACGCAGTGTGACCCCGCTCTGTGGCCGGCCCATGTCCAGCCCAGGACGGGCTGGAGACGCTGAGACGTGAGGAGCGCGTAGCGATCGGACGCGCTTCCCCCGACCCGGGGCCGGTCCCGATGGGCCCCGCCTCGGGGGCGTGCTTCTCACGCCCGACCGGGTCGCCCATCTCCGACCGCCCCGTCCCTGAAAGCCTGGACCGGCCCGTTCCTTTGGGGGTTTCCCGGCAGTCTTCGTATGTCCGGGGCGGGACGGGCGGTCAAGGGTGGCCGAAGGCCA
>NZ_JBSGXU010000361.1:0-2964 GCF_053610205.1 Streptomyces sp. NPDC054932
GCCTCCGTTCGATCCGACCGGAGGCGGGCCCTCGTGCCGTACCCGGGCCCTGTCGGCTACTGCCGGGGGAGTGGCTTGCCCGTGGTGGCGTCGATCACCTTCCGGTCGCCCAGCGGCTGCTGCAGCGTCGCCGTCAGGGACATCTCCTGCGCCAGCATGATGCAGGCCTGACCCGGCTTGTTCGGGGTGTCCGTGATCTTCACCATGACCGATTCCGGCTGCTCCCGCGCCTCCAGGGCGTACGTGCTGCACACGCTGCCCCAGAAGTTCACGGTCAGCTTCCGGTCGGCCTCCGCGTACGAGAACCCGGTCACGGTACGCGCGTCCTTCGGGCCCGGAGCGCTCTCCTGGGCCGCCGGCTGGGCCACCGTGTGGCCGGGCGCCCCGTCCCGGCCCGCCACCTCGAAGAGCCAGGCCGGAACCAGCCCCTGCGCCCCGTTCACCGTGCCGGGGGCCAGCCCGAGCACGGCGCCCCGTACCGTCTCCGTGCGCGGGGGCTTCATGGGCCGCGGCTCCGGATTGCACGGCACCGTGTCCGTGGCCGTCACCGGGGTGTCCGCCGTCAGCGGGACCGCGGTCGCGCATCCGCTGGGCTCGGGGCTGCCGCCCTCACCGCCGCCCGACTTCGCGTTCAGCCTGGCCAGCGCCTCCACGGCCCCGACCACCGGCTGCTCGGCGGCCCGCACCGGGGCCTTCAGCTCCCCGTTGCCCCCCACCACCGAGCCGTCGGCGCCCACGCTCACCTTCGTGGACCAGCCCTGCGTGGGCAGCCCGCCGACGACGGGGTCGGCGGACACCACCCGGACCGATCCCTGGGTCATCCGGGCGTCCTGCTTGGCCCCCTCGACCCCTGCGGCGGCCAGCACGGGGGCCGCGGCGGCCTTGGCGGCCTCCTCGGACACCGGCTTGCCCGCAGGCGCCACACCGCCCGCGCCCGCCCCGCCGGCGTCCCGCGGGAGGGTGGCCGGGCCGCAGGTGTCCTTGCCGCGCACGCAGTCGTCGCCGGCGCCGTTGCCCGGCGCCTGGAAGCGGGCGAAGTTCCACGTCCCCGGCGCCGTACGGGACACCGTGAGGCGGGGCCCGGAGCCGTCGGCGGCCTCCCCGGCCAGCCAGACGTCCCCCGTGAGGCGCGGCTCGCCCGGCAGGCCCAGGGCCGAGGCCAGGCGGGCCACCTCCGCCGCGGTGACCTCGCCGGACAGGGCGAAGGCGGGCGCGGTGGCCGGAGCCTCGGGAAGCTTCACATCGGCCCGGTAGACCACCCCGCCGCCGGACGGGTCGGGCTCCCCGGGCGCGATGCCCGGCCCCGAGGGGTCTCCCGCGTCACGGGGCGCGGAGGCCGCGCTCTCGCCCGTACGGTGGCCCGACCCGCCGTCGCCGTGGGCGGTCGAGGCCCAGTACGCGGTGCCGCCGCCCGTCAGCAGGACGGCGGCCGCGATCGAGCCGACGGCCCAGGCGGGCCGCCGCCGTGTGCCGCGTGATGTGTCGGGTTGCTCGCTGGTCACCGCATCGCTCCTTCACCGGTCCCGTCGTACCTGATGCGGGTGTGACGGAACAGGCGCGCAAGCGGTTCCCTCCTACTGGTCCCCGTACACGGACGTGGCGGCGATCAGCCGCGCCGAGGCGGGCGGAACGCTGATCCCGTGGATCTGCGAAGGGGCCACACGGACCGGCCGGGGACCCGCCGGGACCGCCCAGTGCGGGGCCATCCGGGCGCAGTCACCCAGGAGACGGGCGAAGCCGGGCTGTCGTGGGGCTTCCGCGCCGCGCTTGTCCGCGGTGTACTCGGAGTAGCCGAAACCGTCGGTATAGGTCATGCAGGCACCGTAGACATCGGGGCTCTCGCGAAGAAAGACCTACTAAGGGGTAGTTTCTGGGGTTCGGCCTGGGGGCGCCGAGCGGGTAGTTTTGACTGTCCCTCGCCGTCCTCAGCAGGAGCGTCCTCGCCGTGCGCATCGCAGTCACCGGCTCCATCGCCACCGACCACCTCATGACCTTCCCCGGCCGTTTCGCCGACCAGCTGGTCGCCGACCAGCTGCACACGGTCTCCCTCTCCTTCCTCGTCGACAACCTCGACGTGCGACGGGGCGGGGTCGGCCCGAACATCTGCTTCGGCATGGGGCAGCTCGGCACCCGCCCGATCCTCGTCGGAGCCGCCGGCTCCGACTTCGACGAGTACCGTGCCTGGCTGGACCGCCACGGCGTCGACACCGAGTCCGTCCGGATCTCCGAGGTGCTGCACACCGCGCGCTTCGTGTGCACCACGGACTCCGACCACAACCAGATCGGCTCCTTCTACACGGGCGCGATGAGCGAAGCCCGGCTGATCGAGCTGAAGTCCGTGGCCGACCGCGTGGGCGGGCTCGACCTCGTCCTGATCGGCGCCGACGACCCCGAGGCGATGCTGCGCCACACGGAGGAGTGCCGCACGCGCGGGATCCCCTTCGCGGCCGACTTCTCGCAGCAGATCGCCCGCATGGACGGCGACAACATCCGCACCCTGATGGAGGGCGCGACCTTCCTCTTCTCGAACGAGTACGAGAAGGGCCTCATCGAGTCGAAGTCCGGCTGGACCGACGAGGAGATCCTGGCCAAGGTCGGCACCCGCGTGACCACGCTGGGCTCCAACGGCGTCAGGATCGAGCGCGTCGGCGAGGCCCCGATCGTGGTCGGCTGCCCCGAGGAGACCGCCAAGGTCGACCCGACGGGCGTCGGCGACGCGTTCCGCGCCGGCTTCCTGACCGGCCTGGGCTGGGGCGTCGGCCTGGAGCGCGCGGCGCAGCTGGGCTGCATGCTCGCGACCCTGGTCATCGAGACGCTGGGCACCCAGGAGTACACCCTGGCCCGCGCCCACTTCATGGAGCGCTTCACCAAGGCCTACGGCGACGAGGCCGCGGCCGAGGTCAAGGCCCACCTGGCCTAGTCATTTCAGCCTCGCCGGCCGGTTCGGCCGGCGAGGCTGAAAGC
>NZ_JBSGXU010000362.1:0-2931 GCF_053610205.1 Streptomyces sp. NPDC054932
CAACACCTCCTCGAACGACTCCCCACCCACACCGCAACCGTCATCTGCACCGACCGCGACACCGACCACATCACCGCACAGCCCACCGAAGCACCACAGGTACAGCTCTCCCCCGAATCAACCGCCTACGTCATCTACACCTCCGGCTCCACCGGCCGCCCCAAGGGCGTCGCCGTCACCCACCGCGGTGCGGGGAATCTCGCCGCCGCGCAGGGAGCGCACCTCCGGGTGAGCGGCGGGAGCCGCGTGCTGCAGTTCGCCTCGATCAGCTTCGACGCGGCCTTCTGGGAGCTCGCGATGAGCCTGCTCAACGGGGCGGCTCTGGTCCTCGCGCCCGCCGAGCGGATCATGCCCGGCCCCGAGCTGTCCCGGCTCACCGCCGAGCAGGCCATCACCCACGTGACCCTGCCGCCGACCGCGCTGACCGTGATGTCCCCCGACACCGGACTGCCCGCCGGCGCCACCCTCGTCGTCGCGGGCGAGGCCTGCACCCCGGACCTGGTCGCCGCCTGGTCCACCGGCCGCCGCATGGTCAACGGTTACGGACCCACCGAGGCCACGGTCTGCTCCAGCTGGAGCGATGCGCTGACCGGTGCGGTCGCCCCGCCCATCGGCAAGGCCCTGCCCAACACCCGCCTCCACGTCCTCGACCACGACATGCGACCCACCCCGATCGGCGTACCCGGCGAACTCCACATCGGCGGCACCGGCCTCGCCCGCGGCTACCTCGGCCGCCCCGACCTCACCGCCGACCGCTTCGTCCCCAACCCCCACGGCCCCGCAGGAACCCGCCTCTACAAAACCGGCGACCTCGTCCGATACGACAACCACGGCCAACTCCACTTCATCGGCCGCATCGACCACCAGGTCAAGATCCGCGGCTACCGCATCGAACTCGGCGAGATCGAAGCCGCCCTCACCGCACACCCCGCCGTCCGCGACGCCGTCGTCACCGTCCGCGAAGACAACCCGGGTGTCCGGCAGCTGGCCGCCTACCTCGTCCCGGCCGAAGCCGAAGCCGAAACGGGAGCGGGAGCGGGGATCGCCTCCCGCAGCGCGGAGCTGCGTACGGAGCTGCGTACCGCTCTGGCCGGCTCCCTGCCCGACCACATGGTTCCGGCGTCCTTCACCGTCCTGCCCGCCCTGCCCCTGAACGGCAGCGGCAAGGTCGACAAGTCCGCCCTGCCCGCCCCGGGCCAGGACTCCTTCACCGCCGCCGACTCGTACACGGCTCCCCGCACCGCCACCGAGCAGCGGATCGCCGAGGTCTGGCAGGAGGTCCTCGGCCACGACCGGATCGGCGTCGAGGACAGCTTCTTCGACCTCGGCGGCGACTCCATCCGCGCCGTCACCCTCGTCGGCGCCCTGCGCGCCGCCGGATACGACCTCGGGGTCCGGGAGGTCTTCGACGCCCGTACGGTCGCCGCGGTGGCCGAACTGGTCACCGGCCGGGCCGCCCCCACGGCGGACCGGCAGCCGGTCCGGCCGTTCGAGCTGCTCTCCGGCGAGGACCGTGCGCGGGTCCCGGCCGGGCTCGACGACGCCTACCCGCTCTCCCAGGTGCAGCTCGGCATGGTCGTCGAGATGCTGTCCGACGAGACCCGGGCCAGGTACCACAACGTCAGCATCAACCGGATCCGCGACGGCCACCCCTTCGACGCCGCCGCCCTGCGCGAGGCGACGCGCCTCGTCCTGTCCCGGCACGAGGTGCTGCGCACCTCCTTCGAACTCGACGCCTTCTCCGTACCGATGCAGCTCGTGCACTCGGCCGCCGCGATCGAGGTCGCCGTACGCGATCTGCGCGGACTCGACGCCGATGCCCAGCAGGAGGTCCTGGCGGAGTTCGCGGCCGGGGAGCAGAACACGCTCTTCGACCTGTCGACCGCCCCGCTGCTGCGCGTCGCCGCCTTCCCCGAGAGCGACACGTGCTGGCGCCTCGCCCTCACCGAATCGCACGCCATCACCGAGGGCTGGAGCTACCACGCCCTGATGATGGAGCTGCTGGACCTGTACGAGACCCTGCGTGACGGCCGTGCACCGGCCGAGCCCGAGCCTGCCGAGGTACGGTTCGCGGACTTCATCGCCGAGGAACTGCGGGCGCTGGACGCGCAGGAGAGCATCGACTACTGGCAGCGCACGATCGCCGATCACGCGGCCTTCGAGCTGCCGGCCGCCTGGGGCGACCGGGACGGCACGACCGAGCGCGAGACGTATCAGCTGCGGGTCGCACTGCACGACCTGGAGCCGGGGCTCCGCAGGCTCGCCACCGAGGCCCGGGCGTCACTGAAGTCGGTGCTGCTGTCGGCGCACCTGAAGGTGCTCGGCCAGCTGACCGACGAGGCCCAATTCTCCGCGGGCCTGGTGACCGACACCCGCCCCGAGGCCCTGGGCGCCGACCGGGTGCTGGGCATGTACGTCAACACGCTGCCGTTCGCGCACCGGCGGACCTCCGGCACCTGGGCGGAGCTGGTCCGTGCCACCTTCGCCCGCGAGATCGAGGTGTGGGAGCACCGGCAGTTCCCGATGCCCGCCATGCAGCGGCGGGCCGGCGGACACCGGCTGGTCAACGTGGTCTTCAACTACCAGGACTTCCGCAACGTCGACACCGAGCTGATCGACGTCGAGGCGGGTGTGGGCGCGGGCGCCATCGAGTTCGGGCTCGCGGTGACCACCCTCGGCGGATACCTCAACCTGAAGACGGACACCCACAGCATCAGCCGGGCCAACGCGGAACGGCTCGCGGCGATCTACCGTGCGGTGCTGGAGTCGATGGCTGCCGGTGGTGACGGTGACGCGGCCGCGGTCCACCTGCCCCCGGGCGAGACCGACCTCCTGGACCTCTTCTCCGGCTCCACCGAAGGCTCGGACACCACGCCCTTCCCGGCCCTCTTCGCAGCCCAGGCCGCCCGCACACCCGACGCCCCGGCCGTC
>NZ_JBSGXU010000363.1:0-2924 GCF_053610205.1 Streptomyces sp. NPDC054932
GGCCCGGGCGGCGTGGCTGTGGTTCAGCGCCCCTTGAGCAGGGCGCAGGCGAAGTCCTCCTGCACGGTGCGCAGTCGGGCCAGCAGCGCGGGCTTGTTGCCCTTGCTGGTCTGGGTGTTGATCGAGAAGGTCAGTGAACGCTTGCCGTCGGGAGTGGTGGCGGCGAGCTGGGTGTAGCCGGGGAAGTTTCCGGTGTGGCCGTAGAGCACGCCGCAGCGGGTGGTGTACTGGAAGATCGCCAGCCCGGCCGCGTTGGTGCCGGGGCCGGCCGGCTCCGAGGAGTCGCCGGGGCGGAAGGTCAGTTGCTCCTTGCGGGTCTTGTCCGACAGCAGGGCGGGGCCGCCGTAGGCGCGGATGAAGGTGCCCAGTTCCCTGGGGGTGGAGACGATGCCGCCGGAGGCCCAGACGCCGGAGGCGCCGATGGCCTCGCTGATGTCCTCCGGTGCGGCCGGCGGCAGGACGTCGTAGCCGTGCAGGTACGGCCGCGGCAGCCGGTAGCCCAGGGGCAGGCTGGTGCGGCGCAGGCCCAGCGGGCGGTAGACGAGTTCCTTGAGCAGCTCCTCGTAGGTGCGGCCGGTGACGGCCTCGGCCATGAGCGCGACGGCGATGTTGTCCGAGTTGGAGTACTCGTAGAGGGAGCCGGGAGCGAAGTGCAGCGGCTCGTCGGCCACGAAGTCGAGGAGGGTGCGCGGGTCGAAGACGTGACGCGGGTCGGCGCCGAGGATCTCCAGGAACTCGGGAGCGGTCGAGAAGTC
This sequence comes from Streptomyces sp. NPDC054932, assembly GCF_053610205.1. Classification (NCBI taxonomy): domain Bacteria; kingdom Bacillati; phylum Actinomycetota; class Actinomycetes; order Kitasatosporales; family Streptomycetaceae; genus Streptomyces; species Streptomyces sp. NPDC054932. The sequence continues at coordinate 756 of NZ_JBSGXU010000363.1, forward strand.
CGGTAGACCGCTCGTGTGCTGGAGGAGCTGGCGCAGGGTCACCGCGTGCCAGGCCTGCGGCTGGTCGGGCAGGCGTTCGCCGATGGTGTCGTCGAGAGAGAGCAGGTTCTGGTCGACGAGGCGCAGGGCGACGGCCCCGCTGAACGCCTTGGCGATGCTGGCGATGCGCATGTGGTCGTCGGGGTGCGGTGGGCGACCGGTCGCGATGTCTCCGACCCCGGCCGTGTACACCTCCGTACGGTCGGCCCGGGTGAGAAGGGCGATCACCCCGGGCGGACCGTCGTCCTGGGCGACGAGCAGGTCGAGCTGCCGCTGGAGTCGCTTGTCGTGGTGCGGGCGGCCGTCGGTGGGGCCGGGGTCTGCGGCAGCCTGCGCGGGCTGCAACAGCCCCGTGAGCGCGGCGGCGGTCAGGACGGTGGCGGACAGCCCGGTGCGGAGGCGGCGTCCGCGGGCGCGGGTCGGCACGTGCGTGTCTCCTCGTGTGTGGCGGGAGGGCGGGGCGGAGGGGCGGGGGACGGAGGGGCGGGGGGACGGAGGGGGCGGCCGGGGCGGGAGATGTCCGGCCGGTCACAGCACTAGCAGCCCGTGCGCCGTGCCGGGTCCGCGGCGCGCACCGCCACCCCCCGGTTGGCTGCGTAAGTCGTGCCGGGTGCCGGCGGACGCACCGTCAGGACGACGGGTCGTGGCCGGCGGCGGGATCCCGCGGGGGCGGTCGAACTCGGCGTTGCGTGACAAGTTCATTGACAGGAGTTGAAGGGAGTCGGAGTCTGAGAGCGCTCTCAAGCGTCAACTCATCAACCCACACCCTGTCCATCCCCTCTTCACCCGCAGGGCGGGGGAGCAGCGCACCTCCCACCGTCAGGTGCCCCCACAAGGAGGAAGATTTTGTTCCGCATATCGAAAGTGCTCGCATCGCTGGTCTCGGCGCTCGTCGTCGCCGGCGGCGTGATGACGTTCGGCCCGTTGGCATCGGCATCCGCAGAGGCCGTACCGGCGACGATCCCGCTCACGATCAAGAACAGCTCGGGGCGCAGCGAGCCGGTCTACGTCTACAACCTGGGCACCCAGCTCGCGACGGGCCGGCAGGGCTGGGCCGACGCCAACGGCAACTTCCACCCCTGGCCCGTGGGCGGCAATCCCCCCACCCCCGCGCCCGACGCGTCGATCACGGGTCCGGCCAACGGGCAGACCAAGACCATCCGGATGCCCAAGTTCTCCGGACGCGTCTACTTCTCCATCGGTCAGAAGATCGTCTTCAAGGTCAGCACCGGCGGCCTGGTGCAGCCCGCCGTGCAGAACCCCTCCGACCCCAACCGCAACATCCTGTTCAACTGGTCCGAGTACACGCTGAACGACTCCGGCCTGTGGATCAACAGCACCCAGGTCGACATGCTCTCGGCCCCGTACGCGGTGGGCGTGAAGGCGGCCAACGGTACGGTCAGCAGCACCGGCAGGCTGAAGCCGGGCGGCTACAACGCCGTCTTCAACGGACTGCGTTCGGCCGGCTGGGGCGGCCTGATCCAGAACCGCCCCGACGGTACGCCGCTGCGCGCGCTCTCGCCCGGTCACGGCATCGAGGCGGGCGGAATCCCGGCCGGCGTCATGAACGACTACATCAACCGGGTCTGGAGCAAGTACGCCTCCTCCACGCTCACCGTGACGCCGTTCGCGAACCAGCCGAACACCAAGTACTACGGCCGGGTCTCGGGCAACGTCATGAACTTCACCAACGCCTCGGGAGCGGTGGTCACCAGCTTCCAGAAGCCGGACTCCGACAGCGTCTTCGGCTGCTACAAGCTCCTGGACGCACCCAACGACCTCGTCCGCGGCCCGATCGCCCGCACCCTGTGCGCCGGCTTCAACCGGTCGACGCTCCTGACCAACCCCGCCCAACCCGACGCGAACGGCGCCAACTTCTACCGTGACGCCGTCACCAACCACTACTCCCGCGTCATACACGGACAGATGGCCGACGGCAAGGCCTACGGCTTCGCCTTCGACGACGTCGGCGCCCACGAGTCGCTGGTGCACGACGGCAACCCGCAAGAGGCCTTCATGACGCTGGAACCGTTCAACTAGTAGTGCTTTGTTATCTGGTCTTGTCACGTCGGGTGTGCGGTAGTTCGCTGGCTGTATGAGGGCTGGGGAACTTGCGGCGGTCAGGGCTCG
>NZ_JBSGXU010000364.1:0-2880 GCF_053610205.1 Streptomyces sp. NPDC054932
GCCGTGAGCCGCCCGGCGGAGCCCCTTTCCGAACCGCCGGTAACCCCGATGGATACCGATCGGTAACAACCTCTAGCGGCATGCCGGAAGGCGCCTCTATGGTGCCCACATGCCGAACCTGCCCGATGTCGTGCTGTGGTCCATACCTGCCTTTGTGCTGCTCACCGTCATCGAGGTGGTGAGCTACCGGCTCCATCCCGACGAGGATGCCGCCGGCTACGACACCAAGGACGCCGTCACGAGCATCACCATGGGGCTCGGCAGCATCGGCTTCGATCTGCTCTGGAAGATCCCGGTCGTCGCGGTCTTCACGGCGGTCTACGAACTGACCCCGCTGCGGGTGCCGTTGCTGTGGTGGACCATCCCGCTGATGCTGCTCGCCCAGGACTTCCTCTACTACTGGCAGCACCGGGGTCACCACGTCATCCGCATCCTGTGGGCCTGCCACGTGGTCCACCACAGCAGCCGGCGGTTCAACCTCACCACCGCCCTGCGCCAGCCCTGGACCAGCGCCACCACCTACTGGTTCTACCTGCCGATGGTGGCCGTCGGCGTGCACCCGGCCGTGATCCCCTTCTGCTACGGCATCAACCTGCTCTACCAGTTCTGGGTCCACACCGAGCGCATCGGGAAGCTGCCCCGGCCCTACGAGTACGTCTTCAACACCCCCTCCCACCACCGCGTCCACCACGCGTCCCAGGGCGGATACCTCGACCGCAACTACGGCGGCATCCTGATCATCTGGGACCGGATGTTCGGGTCCTGGGTGGGGGAGACGGACAAGCCCGTCTACGGGCTCACCAAGAACATCGACACCCACAACCCGCTGCGCGTGGCCACCCACGAGTACGCCGCCATCGCCCGGGACGTGCGTGCCGCGCAGAACTGGAGCGAGCGCGCCGGCCGGGTCTTCCGCGGCCCCGGCTGGCAGCCGGCGTCGGCCGGCCGGTCCGCCACCCCGGACCCGGTCCCGGCACCGGACACGGCCCTGGCAACGGACCCTGCCCCTGCCCCTGCCTCGGTCCCCGCCCCGGCACCGGACTCCGCCGCCGAAGGCCGCCCGACCGTACGGGAGACCACCGCGTGAGCACCGCAGAGTCCGCGGGCCGTCCCGCCCCCTCCTGGGTCGCCGACCGGGAGCCCGACCTCCGGCCGCGCCTCGGCCGCCTCGCCCTCGTGGCCTTCGCCGTGGCCGCCGCCGTCGACCTCGGGTCGCTGCTGGCGGGCTGGCACCTCGGGCACGTCATCGCCAAGCCGCTGCTGATGCCGCTGCTGGTCACCCACATGGTCGCCCGCGGTGCGCCGCGCCTGCTGATCGCCGCCCTGCTCTTCGGCTGGGGCGGGGACCTCGCCCTGCTCTTCGACGCCGAGGTCGCCTTCCTCGTGGGCATGGGCTCCTTCGCCGTCGGGCACGTCTGCTACCTCGTGCTCTTCGGCAAGCGGCCCGCGAACCCGCTGCTCGGCGGCGCGTACTCGCTCGCCCTCCTCGGCACCGTCGCCCTGCTGTGGTCCGATCTGCCGGCCGACCTGCGGATCCCGGTGGCCGGATACAGCCTGCTGCTCACCGCCATGGCGTTCCGCTCCAGCGCCCTCGGCCTGCGGGCCGGGATCGGCGGTGCGCTGTTCCTGCTCTCGGACACCCTCATCGCCACCGGCGTCGCCGAATGGCCCCAGCTGCCCCGCCCGGACTTCTGGATCATGGCCACGTACCTGGCCGCCCAGTACCTGCTGGCCACCGGCGCGACCACCCGCGAGGCAGGCGTACCGTAGGACGGTCATCAGTCGTACAAGACTGAACAACCCCGAGCCGGAGGACTGCACCACCATGCGCGCCACCGTCATCCACGCCCCGCACGACATCCGCGTGGAGGAGGTGCCCGACGCTGCGATCCAGCGCCCCGAGGACGCCGTCGTCCGCGTCCTGCGTGCCTGTATCTGCGGCAGCGACCTGTGGGCCTACCGCGGCGAGGCCGAGCGTCAGCCCGGCCAGCGCATCGGCCACGAGTTCCTGGGCATCGTCGAGGAGACCGGCTCCGCCGTCTCCGGCCTGCGCGCGGGTGACCTCGTCGTCGCGCCCTTCATGTGGTCGGACGGCACCTGTGAGTACTGCAAGGAGGGCCTGTTCACCTCCTGCGACCACGGCGGCTTCTGGGGCTCGGTCGGCCACGACGGCGGCCAGGGCGAGGCCGTCCGCGTCCCGCACGCCGACGGCACCCTGGTGAAGCTGCCCGCCGAGGCCGTCTCCGACGACCACCTGCTCACCGGGCTGCTCGCCCTCTCCGACGTCATGGGCACCGGTCACCACGCGGCCCTGGGCGCGGGCGTGCGCAAGGGCTCCACGGTCGCCGTCGTCGGTGACGGCGCGGTCGGTCTGTGCGGCGTCCTCGCCGCCAGGCGCCTGGGCGCCGAGCGGATCATCGCGCTCGGCCGGCACACCGTCCGTACCGACATCGCCAAGCTCTTCGGCGCCACCGATGTCGTCGCCGAGCGGGGCGAGGCCGCCGAGGCGGCCGTGCGCGAGCTCACCGGCGGCCGGGGCGCGCACGCGGTCATCGAGGCGGTCGGCACCGAGCAGTCCATGCGCACCGCCGTGAACATCACCCGCGACGGCGGGGCCATCGGCTACGTCGGCGTGCCCCACGGCAGCGGCACCGGCCTCGACCTCGGCGTCATGTTCGACCGCAACATCACCCTGCGCGGTGGCGTGGCCCCGGTCCGCGCCTACATTCCGGAGCTGCTGGAGGACGTGCTCAGCGGCGCGATCGACCCGTCGCCCGTCTTCGACCGGGCCGTCTCCCTGGACGAGGTCCCGGACGGCTACCGGGCGATGGACGACCGCACCGCGCTCAAGGTGCTGATCAAGCCCTGACCGGCCGAGCG
>NZ_JBSGXU010000365.1:0-2802 GCF_053610205.1 Streptomyces sp. NPDC054932
GGTTGCGTGGGCGTGGGGTGGGTGCGGAGTCGCTGGTCGGTGTGTGTCTGGACCGGGGTCCGGATCTGGTGCCGGTGTTGTTGGGTGTGCTGAAGGCGGGGGCGGCGTATCTGCCGCTGGATCCGTCGTATCCGGCGGAGCGGGTGCGGTATCTGGTGGAGGACGGCCGTCCGGCCGTGGTGCTCACTTCGGCCGGTGCGGATGGTGTGCTGGCCGGTGCCGAGGGCGCGGACGTGGTGCGGATCGAGGATCTCGCGGAGGAGCTCGCCGCCCTTCCCGCGACCCGCCCCGCCGTCCCCCTCCACCCGCAGAACCCGCTGTGCGTGCTGTACACCTCCGGCTCCACCGGCCGCCCCAAGGGTGCCCTGCTGCACCACCACGCCGTCACCAACCGGCTGCGCGGCATGGTCGACCAGTACGGCTTCCACCCGGGCGACCGCATCGTGCACAAGTCGCCGCTCGGCTTCGACCCGCACCTGTGGGAGTGCTTCGTCCCCCTGCTGACCGGCGGACGGATCGTGATGGCGGCCCCCGGCGGCCACCGCGACCCCGGCTACCTGCTCGACCTGTGCGAGCGGTCCCGGATCACCTGCTGCGACGTCGTGCCGTCCATGCTCCGCGCCCTCCTCGACCACGGCGGGCTCTCCGCCCGCGCGGCGGACCTGCGGCTGATGCTGTGCGGCGGTGAGGAGCTCACGCCCGACCTGGCCGCCGAGTTCCTGCGCCAGCTCCCCGGCGCCCGGCTGAACAACATGTACGGGCCCACCGAGACCACCATCGACGCCACCACCCACCAGGTCACCGCCCCCGTGCCGCCCGGCCGGACCTCCATCGGCCGCCCGGTCCCCGGATCCCGCGTGCACGTGCTGGACGCGTCGCTGCGGGTGCAGCCCGTGGGTGTGCCCGGGGAGCTGTGCATCGGCGGTGTTCCGCTGGCCCGTGGCTATCACCGTCGTCCGGGGCTGACCGCGGACCGGTTCGTGCCCGACCCGTTCACGGCGGGTGGCCGGCTGTACCGCACGGGGGACCTGGTCCGCTGGCGGGCCGACGGCACGGTGGAGTACCTCGGCCGTCTCGACCACCAGATCAAGATCCGCGGTCAGCGCATCGAGCCCGCCGAGATCGAGACCGCCCTCGTCGAGCACCCGACCGTGGACCAGGCCCTGGTCACCGCCGTGCCCGACGCCGACGGCACCCCCCAGCTCGTCGCCTACCTCACCGAACGCCCCGGCACGGCACACCTGGACGTCGAGCCGCTGGCCGCCGCACCGCTGCGCGCCTTCCTCGCCGAGCGGCTGCCCGCCGCCATGGTCCCCGGCGTACTGGTCCGGCTGGATGCCTTCCCGCTGCTCGCCAACGGCAAGGTCGACCTCGAGCGGCTGGCGTCCGCACCCGGCGAACGGCTCGTCGTGGAGCGGACGTACGAGCCGCCCGCCGACGCCCTCGAAGAGGTGCTCGCCGGGATCTGGCGCGACGTGCTCAAGGTCGACCGGGTCGGCGCCCAGGACAACTTCTACGACCTCGGCGGGCACTCGCTGCTCGCCACCCAGGTGGTCTCCCGGATCAACACGATGCTGCGCGTCGAGGTCTCGCTGCGCTCCTTCGTGGGGATCTCCACCGTCCGCCAGCTCGCCGCCGTCGTCCGCGACACGGCCCGCGCGGCCGGCGGCCACGACGCCGACCAGATCGCCGAGCTCGTGCTGCAGATCAGCCGACTGCAGGCGGACGAGATCGCCGCCCGGCTCCAGGCCTGACCCGCCGCACCGGAGCCCCCCAGTCCATCGCGCACGCGCGCTTCCCCACCTCGTACGTGACCCGGAGGTACGACCCCATGGCCCTCGACTCCTTCTCCGCCGAGCAGCAGAAGCTCCTCGACCAGCTGCTCGACCGTCAGGGCGTGGCCCGCACGGTGACGGCCGTCGAGCGGCGGCCCGACCCCTCGGCCCCCGCCCCGCTGTCCTTCGCACAGGAGCGGCTGCACTTCTTCGACCGCATGCAGCAGGGATCCCCGCTCTACTCCATGGTCGGCCTGGTCCGGCTGCGCGGAGCGGTGGACGTGGCGGCCCTGGAGAGCTCGCTCGGCGAGGTCGTCGCCCGGCACGAGGTGCTGCGCACCGTCTTCCAGGAGGACGCGGACGGCACCGTCCACCAGATCGTGCGGCCCGCCGCCACGGTCACCCTGCCGGTGACCGACGCGGCCGGGCGCGGCGAGGAAGCGGTGCGCGAGCGGGTGCTCGCCGAGACCGCCCGCGGCTTCGACCTGGCCACCGGACCGCTGCTGCGCGGCTCGCTGGTCGCGATCGACCCCTCCGAGCAGGTCCTGGTGCTGTGCATGCACCACATCGTGGTCGACGGCTGGTCGCTGGGCGTCCTCGTCGAGGAACTCGGCGCGATCTACGCCGCCACGGTGTCGGGCCGCAGCGCGGACCTGCCCGACCTGCCCGTGCAGTACGCGGACTTCGCGGTCTGGCAGCGCGACTGGCTGTCGGGCGAGCGGCTGGAGAAGCAGCTGGCGTACTGGAGCGGACAGCTCGACGGGGCCACCGCCCCGGAGGTCCCCGGTGACCGGCCGCGCCCCGCCGTGGACTCCTTCGCGGGCGACTCCGTTCGGATCGAGGTCCCGGCGCCGGTGGTGGCCGGCCTGACCCGGCTGGTCGAGGAGGAGTCCGCGACCCTCTTCATGGGACTGCTCGGCGCCTTCTCCTCGGTGCTGGGCCGCTGGTCGGGGCAGAGCGACGTGGTCGTGGGCACCGCGGTCGCGGGTCGTACCCGTACGGAACTGGAGCCGCTGGTCGGCTTCTT
>NZ_JBSGXU010000366.1:0-2573 GCF_053610205.1 Streptomyces sp. NPDC054932
GTCCCCAACCAGGTCACCGTCCCGGTCGGGGCCGACGGCACGGTCGACCTCTACAACCACGCCGGGACGGTCGACCTGATCGCCGACATCAGCGGCTACTACCTGGCCGGGGACAGCGGGCAGCGCTTCACCGCCGTCAGCCCGAAGCGCCTGCTGGACACCCGCGATCCCGGGCTCAACCCGACCACCCCGAGCAGGCCGTTCGGACCGGTCGGGCCGGGCGGGACGATCAACCTGAACGTCGCCAAGAGCCACCCCGACGCCAAGGCGGTGACCCTGAACGTGACGGCCACCAACCCGACCGCGGGCAGCTACGTCACCGCCTACCCGCACGGCAGTGCCCGGCCGACGGCCTCCAACCTCAACTTCACGGCCGGGCAGACCGTCCCCAACCAGGTCACCGTCCCGGTCGGGGCCGACGGCACGGTCGACCTCTACAACTTCGCCGGGACGGTCGACCTGGTCGCCGACATCAGCGGCTACTACTCCGCCACCGGCTCGAAGTTCGTCCCGACCGGCCCCACCCGGGTGCTGGACACCCGCAAGGCCCCGGGCACGCCGCTCGGCGAGCGCAAGGAGCTGGACGTCCAGCCCAACTCGTGGAAGTTCGGCATCCCGCCGTTCGGTGTCACCGGCGTCACGATGAACGTCACCGCGACCGGCGGCACGGCGGACAGCTACCTGGCGGCGGCCCCCAGCTCGGGCTGCCCGGACCGGTTCCACTGGATGTACCCGCAGTACTCGAACGTCAACTTCACCGCCGGGCAGACCATCGCGAACGCGGTGACCGGCCAGGTTCCCGCGCTGAACTACTGCGGAAGGCGCACCTGGGCCGACGCGGTGACCATCTACAACCACTCGGGCAACGTGGACGTGATCGCCGACGTGAGCGGCTACTTCATCCAGGACTGACCCCGCCCTGACCCCGCCCGGCGACGGCCCCCGCACCCTCCCCCCAAGGGGTCGGTGCGGGGGCCGGGTCCGTTGCGGAATCCCGGAACGCCCCGATCCCTCACGAGTCGGCGCGGTAGCCGCGACTCGCTGCTCGCACTGGGCCTTGCGGGTTCCTGCTGAAGGAAACGCCCCTGGAGCGGCTGATCGCCGCCATGCACACCGTCGCCTCGGGCGAGACGCTCTTCGCGCCGACCGTCACCCGCCGCCTGATCGAGGCCTACCACCCGGCGCCGTCACCGCCCGGGGCGATCGCCCCGGAGTGGCACACCGTGACCGGCCGGGAGCGCGACGTCCTGCGTCTCGTGGCCACCGGAGCGACGAACACCGACGTCCCCGGGCAGCTCTTCATCAGCGAAGCCACCGTGAAGACCCACCTCAACCGCGCGATGGCCGAACTCGGGCTCTCCAGCCGGGACCAGGTCGTCGTCTTCGCGTACGAGACCGCCCTCGTGACGCCGGGAGGCCCGACGGTCCTGCCCTCCGGCGGGACGGGCTGAGGGGCCGGGACCCGGGACCCCACAATGGAGGCCGGCGAACGGGAGGGGTGCGGCATGGCGGACGAACAGACCTCGGTGCGGGTGGAGCGGGACGGACCGGTCTTCACGGTGATCCTGAGCAGGCCCGGGGTGCGCAATGCCGTGGACGGCCCGACGGCGGCACAACTGGCCGCTGCCTTCCGTGAGTTCGAGGCCGATGAGAGCGCGGCCGTCGCCGTGCTCTGGGGTGAGGGCGGCACGTTCTGCGCGGGCGCCGACCTCAAGGCCATCGGTACCGGGCGCGGCAACCGGGTGGACGCCTCCGGCGACGGGCCCATGGGGCCGACCCGGATGCGGTTGAGCAAGCCGGTGATCGCGGCCGTCGCCGGACACGCGGTGGCCGGGGGTCTGGAGCTGGCGCTCTGGTGCGATCTGAGGGTCGCGGAGGAGGACGCGGTGTTCGGCGTCTTCTGCCGCCGCTGGGGCGTCCCGCTGATCGACGGCGGTACGGTGCGGCTGCCCCGCCTGATCGGCGAGAGCCGTGCCATGGACCTGATTCTGACCGGTCGTCCGGTCACCGCCGCGGAAGCGCACGGGATCGGACTGGCCAACCGCGTGGTACCCGTGGGCCGGGCGAGGGCGGCCGCGGAGGAACTGGCCCGGGAGATCGCCGCGTTCCCGCAGCTCTGTCTGCGCCACGACCGGCTGTCCGTCCTCGAACAGCACGGTCTGTCCGAGGCGGACGCACTGGCGGGGGAGTTCCGGCACGGCGCGGTGCCACTGGCGGCGGGCGAAACGCAGGAGGGAGCTGGACGGTTCGCCTCCGGGGCGGGCCGGCACGGCGCGTTCGAACAGTGAGCGGATGACGGGTTGTGGCGCCCGCCACAAGCCGGCGCGGGAACCCGGCCGCCGACGGATCCGACCCCTGTCGCAGAGCCGCATGCCGGCGATATCGGAAGGTGGTCATCGGATGAACCGCAGGAATGTGCTCCGGGTCTCGACCGTGCTCGGCGCCGCCGCCACGCTGGCAGGCGCCGCGACGGCCGCGGCTGCCGCGGCACCGCCGCGATCCGCAGCCAGGACGGGCCCGCTGCGCGTGCATGTCGTGATGTTCGACGGGGTGGAGGAGCTCGATTTCGCCGC
>NZ_JBSGXU010000367.1:0-2497 GCF_053610205.1 Streptomyces sp. NPDC054932
GGTTTGGGGCTTGGGGGGGGCGCGCTTTGGGGGGGGCCCGGGGGGGGTGGGGTCAGCCCAGGGCCTGGGTGAGGTCCGCGATCAGGTCGTCGGCGTTCTCGATGCCGACCGAGACGCGGATCAGGTCCGCCGGGACCTCCAGGGCCGAGCCGGCCACCGACGCGTGCGTCATGCGGCCCGGGTGCTCGATGAGGGACTCGACGCCGCCCAGGGACTCGGCCAGGGTGAAGATCTTGGTGCGGCCGCAGACCGCGACGGCCTCTTCCTCGCCACCGGCGACCTGGAAGGAGATCATGCCGCCGAAGTTGCGCATCTGCTTGGCGGCGACCTCGTGACCCGGGTGCTCGGGCAGGCCCGGGTAGAGGACCTTGGTGACCTTCGGGTGGCGCTTGAGCACCTCGACGATCTTGCCCGCGTTCTCCGCGTGCCGGTCCATGCGCACGGCCAGGGTCTTGATGCCGCGCAGCACGATCCAGGAGTCGAACGGCCCGGCCACCGCACCCATCGCGTTCTGGTGGTAGGCCAGCTCCTCGCCCAGCGCCTCGTCGGCGGCGACCAGCGCGCCGCCGACCACGTCGGAGTGCCCGCCCATGTACTTGGTCAGCGAGTGCACCACCACGTCCGCGCCCAGCGCCAGCGGCTGCTGGAGGTACGGCGAGGCGAAGGTGTTGTCCACGACCAGCTTGGCGCCGGCCGAGCGCGCGATGTCGGCGACCACGGCGATGTCGGTGATGCCGAGCAGCGGGTTGGAGGGGGTCTCGACCCAGATGACCTTCGTCTTCGGGGTCAGGGCCGCCCGTACCGACTCGGGGTCGGAGGTGTCGGCCACCGACCACTCGACGCCCCAGCGAGAGACGACCTTCGCGAAGAGCCGGAAGGTGCCGCCGTACGCGTCGTTCGGGATGACCACGTGGTCGCCGGGCGCGAGCAGGGTGCGCAGCAGGCAGTCCTCGGCGGCCAGTCCGGACGCGAAGGCGAGCCCGCGACGGCCGCCCTCCAGCGCCGCGAGGTTCTCCTCCAGCGCGGTGCGGGTCGGGTTGGCGCTGCGGCTGTACTCGTAACCGCCGCGGAGCCCTCCGACGCCGTCCTGCTTGTAGGTGGAGACCTGGTAGATCGGGGGCACGACCGCGCCGGTCCGCGGGTCCGCCGTGTTGCCCGCGTGGATCGCGCGGGTCTCGAAGCTCTGGTGCTCGTGGCTGTCGTCGCTCATGGTCCGATGCTATGCCCGCCCGGGTTCCGTACCCCTATTGGCCCGGTCCCCCCTCGGTCTGGTTCGCTGGAGGCATGGAGATTCTGTGGTTGGTGTTCGCGATGCTCATGATCGTGTTCATTCTCGGTCCGTACATACGGCGCCGGCGCGGTGGTATCCGCCTGGTCGCGCCGGGCAGCCCCGACGCCGCCGACCCGGCGAACTACGGATTCGACCGGCAGGAAGAGCTCGACATCCGGATCCCCGGGCCCGACCAGGACCTGATGGACGCCCTCGACAACGTGCAGCGCACCGGCCAGTGGCAGGCGGCCTCGCAGCTGCTCGCCGGGACCCCGCTGGAGGGTGAGCGGCGCTGGCAGCGCGTGCAGGCCTTCGGCGGGGCGGCGGCCCTGGAGCTGGCGGCGCAGCCCGGTGTGGGCGCGCAGTGGCTGAAGGCGTGGAAGCTGGACGCGGAGAAGGACCCGGGCGGCGCGCAGGTGCACGCGGAGCTGCTGGTGCAGCAGGCGTGGCGGCACTCGGGCGGGGTCGGCTCCGACGATCACCGGATCATCCTGGAGGAGGCCCTGGAGGCGTGCCGCAAGGCGGCGCTGCTGGCGCCGGGGGATCCGGTCCCGTACATCACGGAACTGGCGATCGCGCGGGGTCTGGCCTATCCGGAGGCGGAATTCGACATGCTGTGGGCGAGGGTCATCGACCGGAACCCGGAGCACATGGGCGCCCATCTCGCGGCGCTGCAGTACTGGTGCGCGAAGTGGCACGGCTCGCGGGAGAAGGCCGACGCCTTCGCGCACGCGGCCGCGGCCCGCGCGCCGCAGGGCTCGCTGCTGGCGGCGCTGCCGCTGTTCGCGCTGCGCGAGAACCAGCCGGACATCGTGCTGAGCCCGAGCTTCTACCGGAGCGCGGTCGTCACGAGGGCGGTGGAGGGCGCGCTGTACGCGGTGCACTCGGCGCGGCAGGACGACCCGATGGTGGCGCACGTACGGCACATGCTGCTGCTGTTCCTGGTCTGCATGGAGCGGTGGGCGGAGGCGATGGAGCAGGTGCGGCACGTGGACGGGTACGTGGGCGCGCTGCCGTGGTCGCAGGCGGAGGACCCGGCCGCGGCGTACGCGGTGTACCGGGCCATGGCGGTGGCGGGGTACGAGGCGAACGGCGGGTCTCCGGCGACCCTGCCGCAGTAGCCCTCCGGGCGGGTTCCGTGGGGGCGGGCGGCCCCGGGCGCCCCCCGCCCCCCCCCCGGCGCCGGGGTGGGGGGGGGGCCCCCCGGCCCGGGGCGGGGTCTTAAAA
>NZ_JBSGXU010000368.1:0-2481 GCF_053610205.1 Streptomyces sp. NPDC054932
GTGGGGGTCGGGGTCGGAGTCGGGGCCGGCGTCCGGGTGGGCAGCGGCCGCTGCGCGAGCGGCGGGCCGGCCGCGGCCGCCGGCATCTGGGCCGCGGCGGGGGCCGGTGCGGGCGCCGGGGCCTGGGCGGCCGGCTTGCGGGGGGCGAACCAGTTGCTGGTGGCCGCCTCCTCGGCCTCTGCCGGGGCGGGCGCCGACGCCTGGGCGCGGGGCGGCTCGGGCGCTGCCTGGATACGGGTCGGCTGCGGCTTGGGGCGCTGCGCGAGCGGCGGCTCGGGCGCCGGCTCCGGCCGGGTCTGCTCCCCGGCGGCGGACGAGCCGGCGTTGGTGCCCATCGGCTTGCGCACGACCACCGGCGGGATCGGCCGCGAACCGGGGATGTTGATCCGGATCCGGGTCGTCAGGGTGGTCTCGGTCTTGGGCCCGTCGGAATCGGGTGTGGACGGCTTCGAGGTCACAGAGTTCTCCTCCGGAGCGGTCGCCGCAGCGTCCGTGGACGGGTACTGGCCGGTTCCGTACGGCGGCGTCCCCGAGGGGTAAGCGGCTCCACCGTGCCCCTTGGGCCCGGAGGACGAACTGTCGGTTTCACGACTCAAGGCAGGTTCTCCCGGTTGGCTCCGCCGCCCGTCGTACCGTGCGCGGGCAGCTCGGCGGCCCGTCCACCATACTGGCCGCCGCCCGCACGCAACTGACGGCCGGGAATCCGGGGTTCCTCATAGCACCCGCCAAACCCCTCCGAGACACCGGGCGGACCTGCGCGTACCTGCCTCGGCACATCTCCCTACGAGGTCCGACACCACGTCACTTGGCAGGCCGAGCGGCCGAAACCGGCCGATCGAGCGGGCCGCGCACCGTGGCGCAGATCACAGCGAGAACGGTTCCACCCAAAAGGTAGACGTACGTGCCGATTCCGGACGAACCGAGGAGGAAGTCGCCCTCGGGGCGCGGAACGCCGAGCATCACGTACGAGAGGAACCAGCCGGCCGCGGCGCCGCCCACCCCGAGGCCGGTACCGAGGGCGATCCGGCCTCCGAGGAACAGTCCGAAGACGGCCAGCAGCGCGAGCAGCAGACCGCCGGGGAACCACAGGTCCACCACCAGCCAGCCGGCCGCGCCCGTCAGCACGCCCAGGACCAGCAGGCCGAGGCAGCCGGCGATCCGCGCGGGCGTCATCGCGGCGCTCACGCGTCCACCCCCGCGAAGAGGTCGTGTTCGCGCTCGCCCGCCGGGGCGCCCGGCCGGCCCTCGACCAGTTCGTAGTACTCGCGGGTGAACAGCGGCTGCGCCAGGTCGTTGGAGAGGGCGAAGAAGGGCCCGTCCACGGCGATCTGGGTGGCGTGGGCCCGCATGGCGGCCGCCTTCGCCGCCACGAAGGTGTCCTTGGCCTCGATCTCGGCGGTGATCCGCTCGTCGGCGACGACCCCCGGCACGTCCCCGGGCGAACCGACTCCGGGGAAGGGCACCTCGCCGGCGGCGCGCAGCCGGGCGAAGCCCTCCTCGACCACCGAGCGCGGGACGCGGTTCCAGTAGACCTTCCCGACCGTGTGGGGCGCGCCGAGGTCGCGCCGGTAGGCGGTCTCCGCGGCCAGTTCGGCGGCGCGCATGGCGACCCGGTGGGCCTGGATGTGGTCGGGGTGCCCGTATCCGCCGTCCGGGTCGTAGGTGACGAGCACCTGCGGGCGCAGCTCCCGGATCACCTCCACGAGGTACGCGGCGGCCTCGTCCACGTCGGCGGCCCAGAAGGCCTCCGGGCGGTGGTTCTGGGGGGCGCCCATCATCCCGGAGTCGCGGTAGCGGCCGGGGCCGCCGAGGAACCGGTGGTCGTGGACCCCCAGTTCGGCCATGGCGGCCGCGAGCTCGCCGACGCGGTGGGCGCCGAGGGTGTCGTCACGGTCGGCCGCCAGGTGCGCGAGCCCGGGCGGGATGACCTCACCCTCCTCGCCGAGGGTGCAGGTCACCAACGCGACGTGGGCGCCCTCGGCCGCGTACTTGGCCATGGTGACGCCGTTGTTGATCGACTCGTCGTCGGGGTGCGCGTGCACGAGGAGCAGACGACGGGCGGGAAGACCGTTCATGGGCCTAGCCTACGAGGCCGGTCCTAGAACTTGAGGCCACTGATCATGCTCGCCACGTTCGAGGTGAGCTGGCTCAGGGTCGGGGCGATGGTGGAACTCGCCAGGTAGAAGCCGAGCAGTACGCAGACCACCGCATGTCCCGCTTTCAGGCCCGCCCTTCGGACCAGCAGGAAGACGATGATCGCCAGCAGCACCACGGCGGAGATCGAGAGTGCCACGGCGTTTCACCTCCACGTCGAGCGGATATCGGTACGCGTATTCGTTGCTCGGCGAGAGTCATACCCACCGTGCGCTACGGATCATAACTATCCGTACCAGCGCATCGATCGAAATCCGGCAGCACGAGGGGCGCACGCCGCGCATGGGTGGGGTCACGGGGAGGCCGGCCGGGGAGGCTGTACGCCTC
>NZ_JBSGXU010000369.1:0-2477 GCF_053610205.1 Streptomyces sp. NPDC054932
GCTGAATTCAGCCCCGCCGGCGTTTGAGGCGCGGGGTTCGGGGCGGAGCCCCGAGAGGCTCGGCCGCAGGTGACGCACGACCGCATCTGCAGCGCAGCTACAGGTACAGCCCCGCCTCCGAGGTGTGCGGCTGCGGCGGCAGGATCGCCGCCGGTCCGGTGCCGCGCCGCAGGGCGAACAGCTCCGCCAGGCTCGCGCCCTCGCGGGAGACGCCCTCGTCCGTGCCCAGCCAGTCCACCGCCTCCCGGTGGGTCAGCCGGCCGACCTCGATGCGGGCCAGGCAGCGTCCCGGGCGGACCACCGCGGGGTGGAGCCGTTCCAGGTCCTCGTTCGTCGTCACGCCGACCAGGACGTTGCGGCCCTGTCCCAGCAGTCCGTCCGTCAGGTTCAGCAGCCGGGACAGTGCCTGCCCGGCCGTGTGGCGGGCCTCGCCCCGGATCAGCTCGTCGCAGTCCTCCAGCAGCAGCAGCCGCCAGCGGCCCTTCGCCGTTCCCTCGTCCTCGCCGATCGCGATGTCCATCAGGTAGCCCACGTCGTTGAAGAGCCGTTCCGGGTCCAGGACGCAGTCCACCTGGCACCAGTCCCGCCAGGACCGGGCCAGCGTGCGCAGGGCGGAGGTCTTGCCCGTGCCCGGCGGCCCGTGCAGGAGCAGCAGCCGGCCCGCGATGTCGTCCGGGGTCACCTTCATCAGCCGGTCCATCGCCCCGGCCACCGGCGCGGTGTAGTTGGGCCGCACTTCCGCCCACGTTCCGGCCGCGATCTGGCGGGTCGTCCGGTACGGGCCGCGGCGCGGGGAGACGTACCAGAAGCCCATCGTGACGTTCTCGGGCTGCGGTTCGGGCTCGTCCTGCACGCCCTCCGTGGCCTTGCCGAGGACGCCGGCGGCGAGTTCGTCGCTGACCGCCGTCACGGTGACGTCCGCACCCCGGCTCCAGCGCGAGACGAGCATGGTCCAGCCGTCGCCCTCGGCGAGGGTGGCGCTGCGGTCGCTGTCGCGCGCCGAGCGCAGCACCGTGGCCTCCGGCGGCAGGAGGGTGGCCTCCGCCTTGACCCGCTCGATCGACACGCTGTGCGAGTACGGCTGCTCACCGGACGCGAACCGGCCGAGGAACAGCGCGTCGACGACATCCGACGGTGAATCGCTGTCGTCGACGTTGAGCCGGATCGGCAGCGCGTCCTGCGGGTTGGCTGACATGGCGCCCATGATCCGGCACACGGTGCCCTCGTGCACCCGTGTTTCGCCGGATCGGGTGCCCAAGTTCCCTCTTCAAACGCATGGGGAGTGAAGATTCGGGCCGCAACTCTGCCCTGAACATTCTTGGCATGGACACTTCCAGCGGACCTCGGCTGCTTGTACCACGGACTCAGGAGTAACCCCCACAAGGAGCCGCACACATGAGCATGAGAATGTCGCGCTTCGCTGCCCTCGCCTCCTCCCTGTTACTCGCCGCGGGCGCCACGCTGTTCGGCGCCGGCCAGGCGGCCGCCTCCGCCAAGGCCGACTTCGGCTACGTCGCCCTCGGCGACTCGTACTCCTCCGGCGTCGGCGCCGGCAACTACGACGGCGGGAGCGGCAACTGCAAACGCACCACCCGCGCCTACCCGGCCCTGTGGGCCGCCGCCCATTCCCCCCAGACCTTCTCCTTCACCGCCTGCTCGGGCGCCCGTACGGGTGATGTCCTCGCGAGCCAGCTCACCCCGCTCAACTCCGGCACCGACCTGGTCAGCATCACCATCGGCGGCAACGACGCCGGATTCTCCGACGTCATGACGACCTGTGTGCTCCAGTCCGAATCCACCTGCGTGAGCCGCGTGAACCAGGCCAAGGCCTACGTGGACTCCACCCTCCCCGGCCAGCTCGACCAGGTCTACAACGCCATCGACAGCCGCTCGCCCGGTGCGCACGTCGTCGTCCTCGGCTATCCCCGCTTCTACAAGCTGAACGGCACCTGCACCACCGGCCTGACCGAGGGCGAGCGGGCCGCCATCAACGGCGCCGCCGACCACCTCAACGCCGCCATCGCCAAGCGCGCCGCCAACCACGGCTTCACCTTCGCCTCGGTCGCCGGTGCCTTCACGGGCCACGAGATCTGCTCCGGCAGCGCGTGGCTGCACAGCGTCAACTGGCTGAACATCGGCGAGTCGTACCACCCGACCGCCGCCGGACAGTCCAGCGGCTACCTGCCGGTCTTCACGAACGCCGCCTGACCGGCCCGGACCGGCCGGTCGTCCGTCCGGTCATCAGGTCGGCCGTCCGGCCGGTACGTCCGGTCCGTCCGATCGACCTGGTCCGTCCGATCCGTCCGATCCGTTCGATCCGGCTCACCGGCCGCCGGAGTCGCCGGGGCGCTCGCCGTCGGTGAGGCCGGTGACGGACTCGGTCCGGGGGAGGTGGCCCCGCTCGTCGGGGTCGCCTTCCGGCAGGTCACCGAGGTGGGGCCCCCCCCGGGGGGGCCCACCGCCCGTGCCCCCCCCAC
>NZ_JBSGXU010000370.1:0-2457 GCF_053610205.1 Streptomyces sp. NPDC054932
GGATGCCGTCGGCGACGCACCGATCGGGGGAGAAGTCGAGGGGGAACGGCGCCGTCGCCCACTCTCCGCGCAGCCGGCCGCCGAATCCCTGCCCGCGTGTGCTCAGCCGGGCGAGGAAGTGCTGCAACACCTGCTCCGCACGGCCTTCGTATCCGGGACGGAACAGCGCGACGCCCACGTTCGCTTCCGACGCGCCCGTCGGGTTGATCCAGCCGAACGACGGCAACAGGTCCCGGCCCGCGATGTCGTCCAGGGGCAGGAAGGCCTCCTGGAGATCCCGCAGGCCGTCGAGACCGGTCAGATAGCCGCGGACACCGACACCGACGCCGAGGTCGCCCTCGGGCAGCAGACCGACCGCGCGCGCCAGCGGGGACCGTGCACCATCGGCGGCGACGACCACGGCCGCCCGGACGTCGATGGCGCGGCCCTCACGGCGCACCCGTACCCCGACGACCCGACCGCCCTCGACGATCGGGGCCGTGACCGCGGCGTCCTCCCAGAGCTCGGCGCCGACCGCCACGGCGCGGAGGGCCACGGCCTGGTCGAGCACGACGCGCGGCACCACGAGGCCGTGGCTGTCCGTGCCCGGGTAGGCGTCGTAGACGAAGTCGCGCCGGCCACGGCCGCGCATGTGGACTCGCGCGCCCCGCATCCGTTCCGTATGGGGCAGTGAGTCGAGGACGCCCATCGCGGCGAGGATCCGGACCGCGCGCTGCGTCAGCGCATCGCCGCACGCCTTGTCCCGCGGGAAGTGCTGTGCCTCGAGCAGCAGGACCCGGCGGCCCCGGACCGCGAGATGGTAGGCGGCAGCGCAGCCCGCGGGCCCCGCGCCGACCACCACGGCGTCGTAGAGATTTCGCACGTTCATCGCATTCGGCTCGCGATACGTCGGGGCATGTCGGCGAGGGCGTCGCGGCCGGGGAAGTCCGGGAGCCCGGCGAGTGCGGTGGCGGCGCGGTCGGTGTGCGTGCGCACGAGTTCGCGCGTCAGGTCCACGGTGCCGCTCAGACGCACCAGCCCCGCCGCTTCGGCCGCCTCCCGTTCGGTGAGGTTCTCGTGGCGCAGCAGTGCCGCCAGCCGCCCGCTCGGGTTCTGGCGCAGCGCGAGGAGGACCGAGTACGAGAACACGCCGGCTCGGAGGTCGGTACCCGTCGGCTTGCCCAGACTGGCCGGGTCTCCGACGAGGTCGAGCAGGTCGTCGGTGAGCTGGAACGCGATCCCCAATTGCTGTCCGAAGCGGAACAGAGCGTCTGCATGGCCGGGATCGCATTCGGCCAGCTCCGCGCCCAGCCGGCAGGGCAACCCGAACAGCGTGGCCGTCTTCATGCGGATGATCTCGAGATGCTCGTCGACGGCCAGCTCCGTGTCGTACACGTGCTCGGTCTCACGGAGTTGGCCGCTGCACAACGTGAACGCCGCTTCCGTCACCGCCGACACCGCCTCGTGCGGCAGGTGTGCCAGCTCGGCCATCGCGCACGCGAGCACGTGCGTACCCGTCGTGGCGGCATGTGTGTTGCCCCACCGGGAGTTCGCGCTGGGGGCTCCGCGTCTCGTCGCCGCACCGTCCATCACGTCGTCGTGCAGCAGCGATCCGACGTGCATGAGTTCGATGGCGGCGGCGGCATGGACGAGCAGCGTTTCGTCGGCCTCGCCGAGGCTCGCGGCGAGGAACAACAGCTGCGGGCGCAGCCGCTTGCCGCCGTGGCGGATCAATCCGCCGGCGATCCGGCCCAGATCCGCGTCCTGCACGGTCACCGCCTCGTGCAGGACGTCGTCGAGCCGCGCGGCCCACCCGTTGTCGAGGGAGAGCGGCAAGGTCTCAGAGGAATTCATCGCACAGCTCGTCGAGCTGCGTGCGCAGCCTTGCCGATCCGAAGGCGAGTTCGGCGAACCGGACGAAGAAGCCGTAGCCGTTGTGCAGGTCGCCGGCCGCAGCCCGGACGATGACGTCTCCCCGGAAGTACGCCTGAAGTGGCGTGAGGCGGCCGGCCGCGATCAACTGGGCGGCCTCCCGGTACACCGCGCCGTGCATCATCTCCCCGGATCCCAGCCCGGGCTCGATGACGACGTCGCCACCGCCGACGCGGACGTTGATCCGGCCGAAGCCGAGCACGGCCACGTTGGCCTCGCGGCCGTCGAACTCGCTCACCATCTCCCGGAACTCCACCGGGTTTTCGGTCTTGAAGTCCCTGACCCCGCTCCGCACCGCGCCCGCCAGTGTTCTGTCGTTGTCGGTGACGCTTGCTGCTCGGGGCGCGAATTCGTCGGGCACGGGACGTCTCTCCTCATGGGCGGTGGCGGTTTCCGACCGGTGGTGTGGTGCGCCGTCACGGCGGCGCCGGCGTGGCGTTGACCGCCGCGAGCGCGTCGACCCTGCCGTACCAGACGAGCGGGATCGGTCCCGGCGTGGTCGTGACGATGAGTGTCTTGACCCTGCCGGGGGTGATGTCGGGGTTC
>NZ_JBSGXU010000371.1:0-368 GCF_053610205.1 Streptomyces sp. NPDC054932
CGGAAACGCGGGGGCCTTCAACCACGGCGTGGGAAACGCCGGCATCGCCAACTGGGGTCTGGGCAACGCGGGCATCGCGAACACGGGCATCGGCAGCCACGGCATCGCCAACTCAGGCATCGGCACCTCCGGCATCGGCAACTGAGACGGCCCGCGGGACCCGCACGACCCAGTGACATGACGCGCCTGCAGGTGGTGGCGTCGACGGGGCGTACGCGGGTCTGGGTGCGGATCTGTTCCGCGGTGGCCCGGAGGGTGGCGACGGCGCGGTAGCGGGTGGGGGCTGAGGCGAGGGGGGCGGCCACGAAGTCCGCGGGGGGTGCTGTCGCCCGGGAGGGGGCGGGGTGGCACGCGGCGGCCCGTCGGCG
>NZ_JBSGXU010000371.1:378-2265 GCF_053610205.1 Streptomyces sp. NPDC054932
GTCGGCGTGGGGTCTGTGATGCGGTCCAGGCGGAAGATGCGCCAGTCGTTGCGGCCGGTGTCGTGGGCCAGCAGGTACCAGAGGTCGCCGGAGGCAACCAGGTGCTGTGGTTCGACCCTGCGGGCAGCCGCCGTACCCGCCCGCGTCGCGCAGTCGAAGGTCAGCACCTCGTGGTCACGGCATGCCACCGCCGGCATGGCGAGGAGTTCGGGGGCGACGCGCGGGCCTGCGGTCTCCCAGGCGATTCCCGAGGCGGCGGCCTGGAGCGCCGAGACCCGGCCTCGCAGCCGGCGGGGCAGCACCTGCTCCAGCTTGGCCAGGGCCGGCAGGGCCATCTCCTCGATGCCGGCCAGGCCGCCGGCCGCGGTCCGCAGGGCCACGGCGATGGCCACGGCCTCGTCGTCGTCCAGCAGGAGCGGCGGCAGTTCGGTGCCGGCAGCGAGCCAGTAGCCGCCGGCGTGCCCGCGGGCGCTGTCGACCGGACAGCCCAGGTCACGGAGCCTGTCGACGTCCCGGCGGACCGTGCGGACGGTCACCTCCAGCCGCTCGGCCAGGTCCGCACCGGACCACTCCCGGCGGGTCTGGAGCAGCAACAGCAGCCGCAGCACCCAACGATCCGGGTCTTCCCCGGCCTGCGACACGCTCACCTCCTCCGGAAGGCGAGGAAGCGTACCCCCATCCCTGACTACGGCTGGACACCTGCTGGATCCAGAGATGCCGGCATCGTGCGCCTGGGCGATCAGGTCGGGTGGCACAGCCACATGGAAGGAGATGGCTGCCGGCCGCCCATCGATCGTGGCCTGGAACGCTTCCTCGTCGAGGGGCCGGCCCGTGTGATTGATCGCGAACGGCCGGTCCGGTCCGCCCCTCCTCGCCCATTCCCCGGTGTGCCACCTTCTTTCCACCCACGCGCCGGTCCCGCGCCTCGGCGCACCGTGACCCGGTCAGCCGCCAGAGCGGCTCACTGGGCCATGTGCAGCATGTCGGCGCACACTGACCGCAGGGGAAATGTTTGCCCCGGCCCCTCTCGCCGCAGTGGATGATCCAGCTGATGGAACGCGGCCGAGCTGCAACCGGAAAACCGGCACACCCACAAGGATGAATTCGTGGTGAGCCAGTCGGCCAGCAGGCGGTTGAATCCCGTGCTCCGCTGGACCCAGTACACCGACCACCCCGCCGACCCTGGCATGGACATCCTCGGGAACCCGGCAACCGCCCTCGAGATCGGCAGCGGCCCCGGCCGGGCCGCGGCCTACCTCGCCGAGCAGGGTGTGAAGGTCACCACGGTCGACCTGTCCCCGATCGCCGTCGCCAACAGCAGCGAGCGGTACGACCCCTCGGCGTCGAGTTCGTGGGGCAGCCGTTTCCAATGGAAGCGGCTGCTGCTGCTTCTGTGCCCGGGCTGTGCAGGCCGTCGCCCACCAGCTGCGGGGCAGCCGAGCCGCGCCCGGTCAGAGGGTGTCGAACGAGTCGCGCGCGGTGAAGTGGTAGAGCCCGACCCTCGGCTTGGCGACGGTACCCGTGGTGGCGAGCGGCAGGCTGACGCCGTCGGCGTTCGGCATGTGGCTCGGGTCGGCCAGGATGTTGATCTCGTCGGCCACGGGACCGCCGCCGCCCGAGGGGTTGAGGTCCACCGCCGCGTACGTGGTCGCCCCGGGCCGCACCGGGTGCGCCGGCGCGCCGCCCAGACCCTCGGGCGGCGTGGCCTGGATGCCGAGGGCGGAGCCCTTGGCGCTGAAGCCGACGGCGGGGTGGAAGTCGAGGCCGCACGTGGTGGAACCGTTGTTGGTCACCGTGACGACCCGGACGGTCGCCGGGAAGCCCTGCGGCGAGGTGACCTTGACGGTGAGGTTCCTGGCGGAACAGGGGTGGGTGTAGGCATAGGCG
>NZ_JBSGXU010000372.1:0-2249 GCF_053610205.1 Streptomyces sp. NPDC054932
GGACGCTCCCCCGCCACCAACGCCTTCCGAGCCTCGTCCGCACCCACCAGACGAAGCGCCAGACCCGCCACCGTCGGCGACTCGAACACCGCACGGATACCGATCTCCCGCCCGAAGGACGAGCGGATCCGGCTCACGAGGCGGGTGGCGAGCAGCGAGTGCCCACCGAGGTCGAAGAAGCTGTCGTCAGGACCGACGGCAGCGGGCAGGCCGAGGACGTCGGCGAAGATCTGGCAGAGCAGTTCCTCGCGGGCGTCGGCGGGCCGGCGGCCGCCGCCCGCGGCGGTGGCGGACCACTGGGGCGCGGGGAGCGCCGCCCGGTCGACCTTGCCGTTGGGCGTCAGCGGGAACTCGTCCAGTGCCACCAGGGCACCCGGAACCATGTAGTCCGGCAGCCCGGTGGCGATCTGCGCCCGGACCGCCGCCGGGTCCGCGTCGCCGACGTAGTAGGCAACCAGCTGCCGGTTCCCCGGACGATCCTCACGGACCACCGCCGTCGCCCCGGCCACGCCCGTCACGGCGTTCAGGGCGGACTCGACTTCACCCAGTTCGATACGGAAACCCCGCACCTTCACCTGGAAGTCGGTGCGGCCGATGTACTCCACCGCACCACCGGCCGTCCAGCGCACCAGGTCGCCCGTGCGGTACATCCGACCGCCCGCGGAGGAGTCGAACGGGTCCGCCACGAAACGCTCCGCCGTCAGCGACGGACGACCGAGATAGCCACGGGCCAGGCCTTCACCGGCGATGTACAGCTCACCCGGCACACCCGGGGCCACCGGACGCAGGGCCGCGTCCAGCACGTACACCCGCGTGTTGGCGATCGGGCGCCCGATCGTCACCGCATCCGAAGCCGTCACGTCCGCGACCGTCGACCAGATCGTGGTCTCGGTCGGGCCGTACAGGTTCGTCACCGAGCGGGCGGCCCCGGCCAGCGACACCGCCAGGTCCGACGGCAGCGCCTCGCCACCCACCAGCACCCGCAGGCCGGACAGGTCCACCGTGGCCTCCACGAGCGCGTGCCACAGGCTCGGCGTCGCCTGCATCACCGTCGCACCCGACGCCGACAGCAGGGCGCCCAGGACCGACGGATCCTTGACCGCCTCGCGGTCGGCGAGGACCAGGCCCGCGCCGTTCAGGAGCGGCAGATACATCTCGAGCCCGGCGATGTCGAAGCCGACCGTCGTCACCGCCAGCATCCGGTCGTCGGCGGAGAGCCGGAAACGGTCCTGCATCGAGCCGAGGAAGTTGGCCAACGCGCCATCGGGGATCACGACGCCCTTGGGGCGACCCGTGGATCCGGAGGTGTAGATCGCGTAGGCGGCCCGGCCCGGATCGCCGGGCACGCCGAGGTCACCGGCGTCGTACGCGTCGCCCGCGCCGAATCCCGCAAGGACCTCCTCGGTCAGCGTCAGCACCGGACGCGAGTCCTCGAGCACGTACGCGATGCGGTCCGCGGGGAACTCCGGGTCCACCGGAACGTACGCCGCACCCGACTTCAGGACCGCCAGCAGCGAGACCACCAGGTCCGCCGAACGCGGCAGCACCACCGCCACGAACTTCTCCGGCCCTGCACCCTGCTCCACCAGGAAGCGCGCCAGCCGGTTCGCCCGGGCATTCAACTCGCGGTACGACAAGGCGGATGCGCCGAAGGTGAGCGCCGTCGCATCCGGCGTCGCCGCCACCTGCGCCTCGAACCGCTCCGCCACCGACGCCTCGCCGGCACCGGTCACCGCCGTGTCGTTCCACTCCTCCAGCACCTGTCGCCGCTCGTCCGCACCCAGGACGTCCACCGTGCCGACCGGCTCCTCAGGAGCCGACACCAGGGCCTCGAGGACGCGGACGAACCGCTCACCCAGGTCTGCGGCACTCGCCTCGTCGAACAGGTCCGAGGCGTATTCGATCTCGCCGCTGACCCCTGCGGGCATGCCGTCACCGTCATGGTGCTCGGACAGGGCGAACGACAGGTCGAACTGCGAGACCGTCGTGGTGGAGTCGCCCTCGGAGACCTGGAGGCCGGGCAGCGCGAGCGATGCCTCGGTGTTGTTGTCGAAGATGACCATCACCTGGAAGAGCGGGTGGTGGGCCATCGAACGCTGCGGGCTCACCACTTCCACCAGGCGCTCGAAGGGCACGTCCTGGTGCGCGAAGGCGGCCAGGTCGGTCTCCCGCACCCGGGCCAGCAGCTCGCGCACCGACGGGTCGCCGGACACGTCCGTGCGCAGCACGAGCGTGTTCACGAAGAACCC
>NZ_JBSGXU010000373.1:0-2234 GCF_053610205.1 Streptomyces sp. NPDC054932
ATGCGGGTGGGGGCCGCCCCCGGCTCGTCCTCGACCGTGGGGACTCCTCAGGCCCGGGCCGCCAGGGCGCGTTCGGTCAGGCCGGAGCCGAGCAGTGCGCGGTGGATCTCGGAGGTCGCCGTGGACCGGTTGAGCGTGATGTAGTGCAGGCCGGGAGCTCCCTCGGCGAGCAGCCGCCCGGCCATGGCCACCGCGAAATCGACACCGACGCGCCGACCCGCCGGCCCGCCGCCCGCCGCCTCCAGCCGCCGGGCGAGGTCCTCCGGGAACGTGGCCCCGCTCAGCTCGGCGAACCGGGCGATCTGCCGGGCGTCGGTGGCCGGCATGATCGCGGGGATGATCGGGATGTCGCACCCCGCCGCCACGACACGGTCCCGCAGCCGCAGGTAGTCCTCGGCCCGGAAGAACATCTGGGTGACCGCGTAGTCCGCGCCCGCGCGGCACTTGGCCACGAAGTGCCGCACGTCGGACTCCCAGTCGGGGGAGCGCGGATGGCGTTCGGGAAACGCCGCGACGCCGACGCTGAACGCTCCCGATTCCCGCACCAGCCGGACCAGCTCCCAGGCGTGGGAGAAGCCGCTGGGGTGCTGGATCCAGGGCGCGTTGGGGTCGCCCGGCGGGTCCCCCCGCAGGGCCAGGACGTCCCGGACGCCCGCGTCCGCGTACTGGCCGATCACGTGCCGCAGTTCGGCGACCGAGTGCGCCACCGCCGTCAGGTGGGCCACCGGGCGCAGCGTGGTCTCCGCCGCGATCCGCTTCGTCAGCCCGACGGTGCGGTCCCGGGACGATCCCCCGGCCCCGTAGGTGACCGAGACGAAGCTCGGGGCGAACGTCTCGATCCGGCGGATCGCCTCCCACAGGGCGGCCTCGCCCGCCTCCGTCCGGGGCGGGAAGAACTCGAAGGAGAACGAGGGGGCGCCGGTGGCGAGGAGTTCGCGCAGCTCCGTCACGCGGGCTCCCCCGGCCACGCGCCGATGTCCGCCGCCGCCCCGGCCCCGTAGGCCCGCACCAGTCGCTCCGACAGGTCCCAGGGAAGCAGCTTGTACTCCTGGGTGCCGAAGGACTCGAGGACGATCGTGGCCACGGCGCAGCCCAGTTGGGCAGCGCGCCGGTGGGACAACCCCCGGGACAGGCCCGCGAGGAAGCCGGCCCGGAAGGCGTCGCCCACGCCGGTGGGGTCGGTGGGCCGGTCCGTCGCGACGGCGGGCACGTGCTCGGCCGGCCCGTCGGCGGTCAGGATCGAGACCCCGTCAGCGCCCTTGGTGACGATCCACACGCCGACGCGGGCCAGCACCTCGGCTTCGCTCCACCCGGTCCGCTGCCGCAGCAGGGCGCTCTCGTACGCGTTGGTGAAGAGGAACCGGGCCCCGTCCACGAGCAGCCGGGTCGACTCCTCGTCGAGGCGCGCCAGTTGCTGCGAGGGGTCGGCCGCGACCGGGATGCCGGCGGCGTGCGCCGCCCTGGTGTGGCGGACCATGGCCTCCGGCACGTCGGGGGCGACCAGGACGAGGTCGAGGCTGCCGACGCGGTCCACGACCTCGGCCAGATCGATCTCCTGGGCCTCCACCATGGCGCCCGGATAGAAGGAGGCGATCTGGTTGTGGTCGACGTCGGTCGTGCACATGAAGCGGGCCGTGTGGCGCGTGGTGCTGAGCCGGACCGATCCGGTGTCCACACCGGAGGCGCGCAGCCGGTCGTCGTACTCGGTGAAGTCCGTGCCGGCGGCGCCGACCAGCACCGGCGCCAGCCCGAGCAGGCCCAGCCCGTAACAGATGTTCGCGGCAACGCCGCCCCGGCGGACCTGGAGGTCGTCGACGAGGAATGACAGGGAGATCGTCGCCAGGCGCTCGGGGATGATCTGCTCGGCGAAGCGGCCCGGGAAGGTCGCCAGGTGGTCGGTGGCGATGGATCCGGTGACGGCGATGTCCATGATCACATCCCGGCGGCTGCGCGAAGGGCCTCGGCGCGGTCGGTGCGCTCCCAGGTGAAGTCGGGGAGTTCGCGGCCGAAGTGGCCGTAGGCGGCGGTCTGGGTGTAGATCGGGCGCAGCAGGTCGAGGTCGCGGATGATGGCGGCCGGGCGGAGGTCGAAGACGTCGGTGATGGCCTTCTGGATCCTCGCCACCTCGGTCTTGGCGGAGCCGAAGGTCTCGACGAACAGGCCGACGGGCTCGGCCTTGCCGATGGCGTAGGCGACCTGGACCTCGCAGCGTGAGGCGAGGCCGGCGGCGACGA
>NZ_JBSGXU010000374.1:0-2190 GCF_053610205.1 Streptomyces sp. NPDC054932
GGTATAGACCGAGGCCGGCCTGTGGCGTCGGCTGCACCGGGCGGTGCTGGACGAACTCGGGAACGAACGGCTCGTTGGATCTCGAAGGATGTGAGGGCCGTCGGGAGCGGCCCGGAACTGAACTGGTGCAGCACACGTCTCCCGCACCATGATCTCAAGTGAGCGCCAAGAGCACGCGATCTCCACCAGGCTGGTCTCGCCGTCCGCAGTGAGTGCGGAACCGTCGAAGACCAACGACTACAACAGCTTCGCCGAGGCGTACGCGGCCGCAAACGAAACCAACCTGGTCAATGCGTACTACGAGCGGCCCGCGATGCTGGCCCTCGCTGGAGATGTGGGCGGCCGACGGATTCTCGACGCCGGCTGCGGCTCGGGGGCCCTGTTTGCCGCGCTGCGCGACCGTGGCGCCGTTGTGAGTGGCTTCGACACGAGTGCCGGGATGCTGGAGCTGGCTCGGCGGCGGCTCGGCGACGGTGCGGACCTGCAGGTGGCGGACCTGGGCAGCCCACTTCCTTACGCTGATGACACATTCGACGATGTAACGGCGTCCCTGGTACTGCACTATCTGGAGGACTGGGGGCCGGCGCTGGCCGAGCTGCGACGCGTACTCAGGCCCGGCGGTCGGCTGATCGCATCTGTCGACCATCCCTTTGCCATCAACCTCATACACCGCGAGGCCGGTCGCGAGGCCGAGCACAACTACTTCGACACCACCAAATGGACCGTGGAGTGGACCATTGGCGGCCATACCGCCCTGGTGAGCAGGTGGAACAGGCCGCTGCACGCGATGATCGAGGCTTTCATCGGGGCCGGTTTCCGGATTACGGTCATCAGCGAGCCGGAGCCTGATCCCGCCGCCCGCGAGATGTTCCCCGAGGCCATCGCGGCCAAGCCGCGCTTCCTGTGCTTCCTGTTCTTCGTCCTGCAGGCCGACTAGTACCCCAGCCGTAGGTCGTGATCTTGCTGGTCGGGGCCGGTGCGGAGACGGCTGCGGCCACCGTTGATCATCGTGAGTTGTGTCGACCAACGAAGATCAGCCGGTGGCCGCAGGTCACAGCGTAGTGCCTGCCCGGTGGCGGTCGATGTTCGACCAGCTGACGGGCCGTATCGCGGGCCGGTTCGCGCGGGTCGAACCACGCCGCCACGCAACGGCGTTGGTGCTGGGCCTGCTGGCGGACCTGCCAAGGAAGAACTGCTGGACGCTGGCCGAGCACGCGGGCGACTCCACCCCGGACGGCATGCAGCACCTGCTGCACCGCGCGAAGTGGGACGCCGACGCGGTCCGCGACGACGTACGCGCCTACGTGCTCGAGCACCTGGCCGATGACGAAGCCGTGCTGGTGATCGACGAGACCGGCGACCTGAAGAAGGGCACCGCCACGGTCGGCGTCCAGCGCCACTACACCGGCACGGCGGGCCGGATCGAGAACTCCCAGGTCGCCGTCTACCTCGTCTACTCCGCCGCCTGCGGGCATGCCGCGATCGACCGGGCCCTGTACGTCCCGCGCTCGTGGACCGACGACCTCGACCGCTGCCGGACCGCCGGCATCCCCGAAGACCTCACCTTCACGACCAAGCCGGTACTGGCGGCTCGGATGATCACCCGGGCCCTGGATGCGGGCGAACGCCCGCCCGCTGGGTCGCCGGCGACGAGGTCTACGGCGACAACCCGCACCTGCGGGCCGCGCTGGAAGACCGCCGGACCGGCTACGTCCTGGCAGTCTCCAGCACCCACCAAGTCACCACGGTGGCAGGGAAGTTCCCGGCCAAGGCCATCGTGGCGAAGATCCCGAAACGGGCCTGGCAGCTGCGCTCGGCCGGAGCGGGCGCCAAGGGCGAGCGGTACTACGACTGGGCCCAGGCCGACATCCACGGCCCCGCCGACCGGCCCGGGCACTGGTGGCTGCTGGTCCGCCGCAACCGGAGAAGCGGCGAACTCGCCTTCTACCGCTGCTTCTCACCCCACTCCGTCCCGCTGTCCGACCTGGTGTGGGTGGCCGGACGGCGCTGGACGGTGGAGGAGACCTTCCAGGCCGGCAAGGGCCTGGCGGGGCTGGACGAGCACCAGGTCCGCCGCTGGACCTCCTGGCACCGCTGGGTCACCCTCGCGATGCTCGCCCACGCCTTCCTCGCCGTCACCGCAGCCGCCGAACGCCGCGACCACCCCGCCCCCGACGACCTGATCCCCTT
>NZ_JBSGXU010000375.1:0-2187 GCF_053610205.1 Streptomyces sp. NPDC054932
TTACTTCCCCCCCACGTCATCCGCGTGCGTGTTAGTTGTGGTGGGCGCGGTTTTGTTTTTATGAGACAGTTGCGGTCGGGCCCGGACCCCCGAGGGGTCCGGGCCCTTCACGCGTGTGGGCTCAGGCGCTGGCGCAGTTCGGGCACACGCCGCGGTACGTCACCTCGACCGCCGACACGACGAAGCCGAAGCGCTCCGTGTCGGGCAGGTCGGCCAGCGGGTTGCCCGCCGGGTGCACGTCGCGGATCGCGCCGCACCGGGCGCAGACCAGGTGCTGGTGGGGCCGGTGGGCGTTCGGGTCGTACCGCTTGGCGCGGCGGTCCGTGGAGACCTCCAGCACTTCGCCGAGGGTGACGAGCTCGCCCAGGGTGTTGTAGACGGTCGCACGGGAGATCTCGGGCAGCTTGGCCACCGCGAGCGCGTGCACCTCGTCGGCCGTCAGGTGCACGTGGTCACCGTCGAGCACCTCGGCCACGACGCGCCGCTGCGCCGTCATGCGCCAGCCGCGTCCGCGAAGTCGATCCAGCAGGTCACTCATAGACATCAGCCTAACAGTGAGGGATTCGGTGTAACTCCCGAATCAGTGCGGACTTGGATGCTTACTTGACTTAGACAAAGTCCATCGTAGGATCGGTTACGGCAAACGCCAAGGACAGGACACGCAGGGATGACGCAGGAGGCGCACGTGACGCAGGGACCGCTCACCACGGAGGCCGGAGCGCCGGTCGCCGACAACCAGAACAGTGAGACCGCGGGCGTCGGCGGCCCCGTTCTGGTCCAGGACCAGCTGCTGCTGGAGAAGCTCGCGCACTTCAACCGCGAGCGCATCCCGGAGCGCGTGGTGCACGCCCGCGGCGCCGGTGCGTACGGCACCTTCACGCTGACCCGCGACGTCTCGCAGTGGACCCGGGCCAAGTTCCTGTCCGAGGTCGGCAAGGAGACCGAGACCTTCCTGCGCTTCTCCACCGTCGCGGGCAACCTCGGCAGCGCCGACGCGGTCCGCGACCCCCGCGGCTGGGCGCTGAAGTTCTACACCGAAGAGGGCAACTACGACCTCGTCGGCAACAACACCCCGGTGTTCTTCATCAAGGACGCCATCAAGTTCCCCGACTTCATCCACACCCAGAAGCGCGACCCGTACACGGGCTCGCAGGAGGCGGACAACGTCTGGGACTTCTGGGGTCTGTCGCCCGAGTCGACCCACCAGGTGACCTGGCTCTTCGGTGACCGCGGCATCCCGGCGTCCTACCGCCACATGAACGGCTACGGCTCGCACACGTTCCAGTGGAACAACGAGGCCGGCGAGGTCTTCTGGGTCAAGTACCACTTCAAGACCGACCAGGGCATCAAGAACCTCACCCAGGCCGAGGCCAACGCCCTCGCCGGCGAGGACCCCGACTCGCACCAGCGCGACCTGCGCGAGTCCATCGAGCGCGGTGACTTCCCGACGTGGACCGTGCAGGTCCAGATCATGCCCGCGGCCGAGGCGGCCCAGTACCGCTTCAACCCGTTCGACCTCACCAAGGTGTGGCCGCACGAGGACTACCCGCCGATCGAGATCGGCAAGCTGGAGCTCAACCGCAACCCGGAGAACGTCTTCGCCGAGGTCGAGCAGTCGATCTTCTCCCCGGCGCACTTCGTCCCCGGCATCGGTCCGTCCCCGGACAAGATGCTCCAGGGCCGCCTCTTCGGCTACGGCGACGCCCACCGCTACCGCGTCGGAATCAACGCCGACCACCTGCCGGTGAACCGCCCGCACGCCACCGAGGCGCGCACCAACTCCCGCGACGGCTACCTGTACGACGGCCGCCACAAGGGTGCCAAGAACTACGAGCCGAACAGCTTCGGCGGCCCGCACCAGACGGACCGCCCGCTGTGGCAGCCCATCGACGTGACCGGTGGCACGGGCAACCACGCCGCCGCCGTCCACAGCGAGGACAACGACTTCGTCCAGGCGGGCAACCTCTACCGCCTGTACTCGGAGGACGAGAAGTCCCGTCTGATCGAGAACCTGTCCGGCTTCATCGCCAAGGTCTCCCGCGACGACATCGTCGAGCGCGCGATCAACAACTTCCGTCAGGCGGACGGCGACTTCGGCAAGCGGCTCGAAGCCGCGGTCCAGGCCCTCCGCGGCTGATACGGAGCGCTTGCCGCAGCAGGACGCCGGGCCGCAGCCCTCCTCGGAGG
>NZ_JBSGXU010000376.1:0-2163 GCF_053610205.1 Streptomyces sp. NPDC054932
GGCCCGCTCCGCGGCGGGCGCGGGCGGTTCCGCCGGGCTGCCCCGGCCCCGCCGCAACGCGGCCGCCCCCGGCGAGGTCCCGGCCGCGGCGGAGCCCGGCCAGGGCGCGGCCCGCCCCCGGCCCGGTGCGAGCGCCCTCGACCCGGCGATCGGTGCGGCCGGGCACGGCGGTCCCGCCGAGGCCCCGCGCCCGCGCGGCGGGAGCGGCGACATGAGCGACGACGGCAGCCTCCCCGCGGCCGGCACCACCGCGGGCGGTGACGGCGGAGCCGGACGCCACGGGGGTGGCGGGAGCGCCGCAGCGGCCGGGGGCCCCGGAGAGGTGACCGCCGCGCGCCGCGAAGGCGACCGGCTGCGGTTCGTCGGCGCCGCCACGAGGCGCATCGCCCGCGGCATCGACCTCGACGAGATCGTGCTGGGCCTGTGCCGGGCCACTGTGCCGACCTTCTCGGACGCCATCCTCGTCTACCTGCGCGACCCGCTCCCGGTCGGCGACGAGCGGCCCGTCGGCCCGGTCGTTTTAAGGCTCCGGCGCACCGACCGGCTCCGGCCGATCGACGACCTGACGGACATCAGCAGCACCATCGGCGCGGGGATGGACCTCGCCGGGGCCGCGGGGGCCACCGGCGAGCTCGACTTCAGCCAGTTGCCGCTGCTCGGTCTGCAGGGTGACCTGCCCGCGTCCGAGCTGTGCGAGATCCGGCCCGGCGGCGCGCTCGCCGAGGTGCTGCGCGGCGTACGGCCCGTCTTCGGGTCCTCCGCCGCCGCCCGGGCCGCGCTGCCCGAGCTGCTCGGCGTGGACCATCCGCTGCCGCGCGGCAACCGGGCCGTGCTCGCGCCCCTGCGCGGCCGCCGCCGGGTGATCGGCGCCGCGGTCTTCCTGCGCAGCCCCGAGCGTCCGGCCTTCGAGCAGAACGACCTGCTGGTCGCCGCCCAGCTGGCCACCCACACCGCGCTCGGCATCGACAAGGCCGTCCTGTACGGCCGCGAGGCCTACATCGCCGACGAGTTGCAGCGCACCATGCTGCCCGACAGCCTGCCGCAGCCCACCGGGGTGCGCCTGGCCTCCCGCTACCTGCCCGCCGCCGAGACGGCGCGGGTCGGCGGTGACTGGTACGACGCCATACCGCTGCCCGGCAGCCGGGTCGCGCTGGTCGTCGGCGACGTCATGGGCCACTCCATGACCTCCGCCGCGATCATGGGCCAGCTGCGCACCACCGCGCAGACGCTCGCGCAGCTGGACCTGCCGCCCGCCGAGGTCCTGCACCACCTGGACGAGCAGGCTCAGCGCCTCGGCTCCGACCGGATGGCCACCTGCCTGTACGCCGTCTACGACCCCGTCGCGCACCGGATCACCATCGCCAACGCCGGCCACCCGCCGCCCGTCCTGCTCCATCTGGGCGGCCGCGCAGAGGTACTCCGGGTGCCGCCCGGCGCGCCCATCGGCGTGGGCGGCGTGGACTTCGAGGCCGTGGAGCTGGACGCG
Source organism: Streptomyces sp. NPDC054932 (assembly GCF_053610205.1). Lineage (NCBI taxonomy): Bacteria > Bacillati > Actinomycetota > Actinomycetes > Kitasatosporales > Streptomycetaceae > Streptomyces > Streptomyces sp. NPDC054932. The sequence continues at coordinate 1,487 of NZ_JBSGXU010000376.1, forward strand.
CCCGCCGGGGGCACCCTGCTGCTCTACACCGACGGCCTGGTGGAGTCCCGCCTGCGGGACGTGTGGACCGGCATCGAGCAGCTCCGCGAGCGCCTGGCCACCACCGCCCAGCTGACCGGCCTGGACCATCCGCCGCCGCTGGAGGCGCTGTGCGACGACATCCTGGACATGCTCGGCCCGGGCGACCGGGACGACGACATCGCGCTGCTCGCGGCCCGGTTCGACGGGATCGCGCCCAGTGACGTCGCGTACTGGTTCCTGGACCCTGAGGAGACCGCCCCGGGCCGGGCCCGCCGGTTCGCCCGCCGCGCTCTGACCCGATGGGGTCTGGAGGAGCTGAGCGATTCGCTGGAGCTGCTGGTCAGCGAGGTGGTCACCAATGCCGTGCGGTACGCGGAGCGGCCCGTGACCCTGCGTCTGCTGCGTACGGACGTCCTGCGCTGCGAGGTCGGCGACGACTCCCCGCAGCTGCCCCGGCAGCGCCGGGCGCGGGACACCGACGAGGGCGGCCGCGGCCTGTTCCTGGTCAACCGGATGGCCCGCCGCTGGGGCGCGACGCGGCTCAGCAGCGGAAAGGTCGTCTGGTTCGAGCTGTCGCTGCCGGGGACGCCAGAGCGCCGCTGACCCTGCGACCGGTGGAAAGACCGCCGCCCCGCAGCCTTCGAGGAAGGCTGCGG
>NZ_JBSGXU010000377.1:0-2157 GCF_053610205.1 Streptomyces sp. NPDC054932
GGACGTCGAGAAGTCCGTCGAGCAGCTGCGCGGCCGCTTCGCGTCCACCAACGACCCGCTGACCGTGTGGTTCGAACCGCTTGCGTGGGAGGTGGTCCTCGATCCCGGGGACCACCTCCTCGTCGCGTGGCCGGACTACAGTCCGGGCCCGCAGCTCGCCCCGACGTTCTGCCACGAGCCGGGACGCCTGTCGATCCTGGAACCGAACTGGGTACCGGGCAGCGAACCCGGCTACGCGCGGGTCTGGAACTCCAGCGGCGAGGAGATCACGTACTAGCCCCGGGGGGCTTGAGCACCTCTAGGGACGCAGTGCGCGCAGCAGCAGGTCGGCGAGGTGATCGGCGACCTGCTGCGGCGTGAGCGGCCCGTCGGCCCGGTACCAGGTGGACAGGTGGTGGACGGACCCGAAGTGGTAGTCCACCACCAGGTCGGCGGGGGTCGCGCTGGAGAACACCCCGGTGCGCTGGCCCTCCTCGACCAGCGCCCGGAAGCGCTCGTGGTAGCGCCGGCGCTCCGCCCGCACCTGCTTGAACTTCTCCGGGCTGAGCTGGTGCATCGACCGGAAGAAGATCATCGCGTCGTCGAGGTTCTCGATGGTGGTGACGACCACGTCGGCGGCCGCGGCGCGCAGCCGCTCCTCGACGGGCGCGTCGGAATCGGCCACCGCGTCCAGGCGCTGCTGCTGGAGCCGCAGCATCCGCGCGTACACCTCGTGCAGCAGATCGTCCTTGGACCCGAAGTAGTGGTAGAGCGCACCCTTGGTGACGCCGGCCGCCTCGACGATCTCCTGGACCGAGGTGCGGTCGTAGCCGCGCTCGGCGAAGAGCCGGGTGGCGACGGCCAGCAGCCGCTGCGGTACCGGGGCCTCGTGCGTGCCTGCGGGTTCCGTGGTCCTGGCCGCCATGGCGCTGACCTTCCCTTCCTCGTTCCTGCCTGGTCACTGCGACCGGCTGTACGACCGTCCGACTGTTTTCAGCCGCGATCGCGCAGTTCCCGTCGCAGGATCTTGCCACTGGTCGTCTTCGGAAGGACAGGCAGGATCTCGACCTGGCGCGGGTATTTGTACGCGGCGATGCGCTCGGCGCAGTGGGCGGCGAGCTCCTGCGGCTCCACCGAGGTGCCGGGACGCAGGCTCACGTACGCCTTCACGCTCTCCCCGCGGTACGCGTCCGGGACACCGACCACGGCGGCCTCGCGGACGGCGGGGTGGGTGTAGAGCACGTCCTCGACCTCCCGCGGCCAGACCTTGAAGCCGGATGCGTTGATCATGTCCTTCTTGCGGTCGACGACGTAGAGCCAGCCGTCCGGGTCCATGAATCCGACGTCCCCGGTGCGCAGTTCGCCGTCCGGGAAGGCCTTGGCGGTGTCGGCGGGCAGACCCCAGTAGCCGGGCACCACCTGTGGGCCCCGGACGGCTATTTCGCCGGTCTCGCCGAAGGGGACCTCGGCGCCCTGCTCGTCGAGGATGCGGACCACGGTGTCGGCCCCGGGCAGGCCCACGGAGAGGGTGCCGGAGGCGGGGTCGACGGGGGCTTCGAGGTGTACGGGCACGCTGGCGCAGGGGGCGGTGCACTCGGTGAGGCCGTAGCCGTTGCGCAGGTAGAAGCCGAAGGCGGTGCGCAGGCGCTCGACGAGCGCGGGCGGGAGCGGGGCGCCGCCGGAGGAGATCACCCGGAACGAGGCGAAGTGGTCCGGGGTGACTGCGGGGTGGGCGGCGAGGGCCATGAAGGCGGTGGCCGGGCCGACGGTGTAGGCGGGGCGGTGTTCGAGGAAGGCGTCGAGGACGGCGCCGGCGTCGAAGCGGTGGGCGAGGACCAGGGTGCCGGCGTTGGCGAAGCAGGCGGCGAGCTCGCAGACCATGCCGGTGATGTGGAAGAGGGGCGCGAGGGCGAAGTAGGTGGCGCCCTCGGGCAGCGGGTGGGAGGTCACCTGCCGGACGGCGTTGTACGTGAGCGCTCCGTGCGGGTTCATCGCCCCCTTGGGGGTGCCGCTGGTGCCGGAGGTGTAGCTGATGAGGGCGGTGTCGGCGGCGGTGAGGTGCGGGGCGTCCGGTGCGGGTCGCCCGCCGCGGGCCACGGTGAAGAGGTCGGCGGTGCTGAGGTCGACGGTGCTGAGGTGGGCGGCGGCGAGGTCGGCGGCGGACAGGTCGGCGGCGGC
>NZ_JBSGXU010000378.1:0-2054 GCF_053610205.1 Streptomyces sp. NPDC054932
ATCGTCCGCGAGGACCAGCCCGGCGACAAGCGCCTCGTCGCCTACCTCACCACCCAGGGCGAAAACACCCCCACCCCCGCCGACCTGCGCGCCCCACTCACCGCCGAACTGCCCGAGTACATGGTCCCCGCCGCCTTCGTCATCCTGGAGCGGCTCCCGCTCACGACGAACGGCAAGCTCGACAAGCGCGCCCTCCCCGTCCCCGGCCAGGACGCCCTCGGCAGCGCAGCCGCCTACACCGCTCCGCGCAACTCCGTCGAGCAGGCCATCACCGACGTCTGGCAGAACGTCCTCGGCCACGACCGGATCGGCATCCACGACAGCTTCTTCGACCTCGGCGGGCACTCCCTGCGCGCCGTCAACCTCGTCGGCAAGCTCCGCGAGGCCGGCTTCGACCTGGCCGTCCGGGACGTCTTCCAGCACCGTACGGTCGCCCGGCTCGCCGAGCTGGTCACCGGCCGCGACAGCATCGAAGCCACCGCGGCCGTCACCCCGTACGCCCTGATCTCCGACGACGACCGCGCGAAGCTCCCCACCGGCCTCGACGACGCCTACCCCGTCTCCCAGGTCCAGCTCGGCATGCTCATCGAGATGCTGATCGACGAGGGCGGCAACAACTACCACAACGCCACCTCCTTCCGGATCAAGGACCGGCAGCCCTTCAGCGCCGACGCCCTGCGCGAGGCCGCCCGCCAGGTCACCGCCCGGCACGACGTACTGCGCACCTCCTTCGACCTCTCCACCTACTCGGTGCCGCTCCAGCTCGTGCACACCGAGGCCGAGATGCCGGTCGTCGTCCGCGACCTCACCGGCCTGGACGCAGCCTCCGTCGACGGCACCCTGCGCTCCTTCATGGCTCTGGAGCGCGCCACCCTCTTCGACCTCGGTGCCGCCTCGCTCCTGCGCATTGCCGCCCACGTCACGGACGACGGCTGGTGGTTCACGATCACCGAGTGCCACGCCGTACTCGAGGGCTGGAGCCACCACTCCCTGCTCATGGAGCTGCTGAACGAGTACGCCCGCATCCGCGACGGGCGGGCGCACGTCCCCGCCGAGCAGCCGTCCGTGCGCTTCGCCGACTTCATCGCCGCCGAGCTGACCTCCCTCGCCTCCGAGCAGGACCGCGACTACTGGAAGACCATCACCGAAGGCTTCCCGAAGCTCACCCTGCCCGAGGGGTTCCGCCCGGGTACCCGGCTGCCTGCCGGTACCGCCCACCAGAGCGCCGTACCGCTGCACGACCTGGAAGACAGGCTCCGTGCGCTGGCGACCGCTGCCGGGGTCTCGCTCAAGAGCGTCCTGCACTCGGCGCACCTCACGGTGATGGCCCAGCTGACCGACGAGGAGCACTTCCTCAGCGGTCTCGTCTGCGACGCCCGCCCGGAGGCGGCCGGCGCGGACCGCGTCTACGGGATGTACCTCAACACCCTCCCCTTCGCCCACCGGCGCGGGGCCCGCACCTGGGGTGAACTGGTGCGGGAGGTCTTCGACCGCGAGACGCAGATGTGGGGTCACCGGCGCTACCCGCTGCCCGCCGTGCAGCGCGACGCCGGCACCGGCGGACAGCGGCTCTTCGACGTCTTCTTCAACTACCAGGACTTCGAGCAGGTCGACACCGATCTGGTCGACTACCTGGCCAGCATCGACGACAGCCCGACCGAGTTCCCGCTGACCGTGGCGACCCGTTCCGGCTACTGCATCCTGACCGCTGCCGGTCACGCGCTCAGCCAGGAGAGCACCGACCGCCTCGCCGCCATGTACCGCTCGGTGCTCACCGCGATGGCAGAGACCGGTATCGACGGGGACGCCACCGGGCGGCACCTGCCCGAGGGCGAGTACGCGCTGCTCACCGCCGACTGGCGGCGGCCGCAGGCGGAGCCCGTCGCCCACCGGGTGCACGAGGTGTTCGAGGAGCAGGTGACGCGGACACCGGACGGTGTCGCCGTGTCGTTCGAGGGCGTCGAGCTGAGCTATGCGGAGCTGAACGCCCGGGCGAACCGGATCGCGCACGTCCTGCGCGCCAAGGGCGCCGGCCCGGAGACCCTGGTCGGCCT
>NZ_JBSGXU010000379.1:0-2034 GCF_053610205.1 Streptomyces sp. NPDC054932
GCCTTGTCCGTTGGGTCAATTGAGGGTGAAGACCGCTCCGAGTCGGGCAGGAACATCGCAGCGGCTGGTCCTTCGTGAAACCCCCTCTTCACGCCCGTACCCGGCAAGGGCATGCTCACCCTCCGGGACCGACGGCACCGCGCAGGGGAGGCACGGCGTGGCCCCGCCCGACGTCAGCGCCGGAGGCAGCCCCCCGTTGAGTACGTGTGCGGCAAAAGGCCTGGCGGCCGAGGTGAGGACGGCGCTCACCTGCGGGTGACATTGGCCGTGATCAGTCGGAGCAGGTATCTGGCAGTGGCGTCCTGCTCCGGAGTCAGGTTCATCGCATCGCCGATGGCGAGCGGGACGGTCCGTGCCTTTCCCCGAAGATCCGCACCAGCCTCGGTGAGGCGCACCGCAACCGAGCGCTCGTCGTCGACGCGCCGCTCGCGCAGGACCAGGCCGTTCACCTCGAGGCGCTTGAGCAGCGGGGAGAGCGTGCTGGACTCCAGCTGAAGCGCGGCACCCAGGTCCCGTACGGAGAGGGAGTCCCGCTCCCAGAGGGCAAGCATCACCAGATACTGCGGGTAGGTCAGTCCCAGTTCGTCCAGCAGGGGCCGATAGCTCGCCGTGACCGCGCGCGAGGCGGCGTAGAGGGCGAAGCAGAGCTGGTCCTCCAGCCTGAGCGAGTCGCCTTCCGCCTGACCTGCTGCCGCTTTCTCCATGCCGTTTTTCCCTTTGCTTGTGCCTGGTCCGCTGCTGCCACCTGCCCGGATCCCCGGCTTCTCATCCTACGGTTCGAAGCGCACGCGACCATAGCGCGCTCGATTGAGTTGTGCACGACTTAATCGTGTACTACTTTCCTGATGTGGCTGCCGGACGGCGGGCACGACGATCACCGAGGGCTGCCCGCCCTCGATGCCCTACGTTCTGGAGAGTCCGACATGACTGAGAAGAGTGCCCGTCCGGTCCTGGAACCCGCTGCGGCCGCATTCGCGGAGGCCACGGCGAAGCCGCCGTTCCTGTTCCAGATCCCGCCCGCCGAGGGCCGCAAGGCCGTAGACGAAGTCCAGTCCGGTGGCATCGCCGAACCCGCTGCCGACGAGGAGTGGGTGACCGTCCCCGGCGGCCCCACCGGCTCGGTCCGCGCCCGGATCGTCCGCCCGACCGGGGCATCCGGCCCGCTGCCGGTGATCGTCTACATCCACGGCGCCGGCTGGGTGTTCGGCAACGCCCACACCCACGACCGCCTGGTACGCGAACTCGCCGTGGGAACCGGCGCGGCCGTCGTCTTTCCCGAGTACGACCTCTCGCCCGAGCACCGCTACCCGGTCGCCATCGAGCAGAACTGGACGGTGGCCCGCTGGGTCGTCACCGACGGCGCCGAACACGGCCTGGACGCCACCCGCATCGCGGTCGCCGGGGACTCCGTCGGCGGCAACATGAGCATCGCCCTCACCCTCATGGCCAAGGAACGCGGCGGCCTGGACCTGCGCCAGCAGGTCCTCTTCTACCCGGTCACCGACGCCGCCTTCGACACCGGCTCCTACCACCAGTTCGCGGAAGGCTACTTCCTGCGCCGCGACGGCATGCAGTGGTTCTGGGACCAGTACACCACCGACGAGGCCGAACGGGCCGAGATCACCGCCTCCCCGCTGCGCGCCACCACCGAGCACCTCACCGGCCTCCCGCCGGCCCTGGTCATCACCGCCGAGGCCGACGTACTGCGCGACGAAGGCGAGGCGTACGCCGACAAGCTCCGCACCGCCGCGGTCCCCGTCACGGCCGTCCGCTTCCAGGGCATCATCCACGACTTCGTCATGCTCAACGCCCTGCGCGAAACCCACGCCGCCCAAGCTGCCATCGACCTCGCCACCACCACCCTGCGCACCGCACTCGGCACCGCCTGAGCAGCCCGGACCGCGGGCGGCGGGGGGGGAGGGGCCCCCCCCCCCCCCGCCGCGCGCCCGGGGGGTAAAACCGCCCGGCCCCCCCCCGCCCCCCCGCCCCCCCCGGGGCCCCCGCGGCCGGGGAGTTCACAGATCAGGTGGAGCG
>NZ_JBSGXU010000380.1:0-2033 GCF_053610205.1 Streptomyces sp. NPDC054932
GAAGCCCGACCTCACGGCGGATGCCGAGCCCGAACCTGAGACAAAGCCGAAGGCCCAGGCCGAGCCCGACACCGCGGCGAAGGCCAAGACCGAGGCCGACGCCAAGCCCGAGGCCAAGCCGGAGGCCGACGCCGCGTCGAAGCCCGACCTCACGGCGGATGCCGAGCCCGAACCTGAGACAAAGCCGAAGGCCGAAGCCGAGCCCGACACCGCAGCGAAGGCCAAGACCGAGGCCGGCGCCAAGCCCGAGGCCGAGTCGAAGCCCGAACCCCAGGCCGAAGCCGAACCCGAAGCCAAAACCGGGCCCACCGGCGAGCCTCGGGCGAAGCCCCAGGCCAAGGCCGCGGCCGCGGCCGACGAGACGCAGCTCATTGTCCGGCCCGTTCCCGTGGCCGACGGGCCCGGTGCTCCGCGGAAGGCGCCCTCCTGGGCGCGGGAGGTGGAGCCGGACTCCGAGCGGACGAGCCAGTTCGTCGCGCTCAAGGACGTCGACGTCCCCGCGCCCGTCGCACCGGCTTCGCCCGAGGCCCGGCCGGCCAGGCCGGCCGGGCCGGCCGCCGCCGCGCCGCTGCCCCCGCTGGATCTGCTGGCCGAGCTCACCAACACCGCTCCCCCGGCCGAGACCCCGCGCCGGACCGCGGTGCGCCGCGTCAAGATATGGACGCCGATCCTGCTCCTGCTCGCGGGCGCCGGTGTCGGCGCCCAGCTGCTGCGCCCGCTGCCCACCCCGCAGCTCGTCGCCGCCGAGGCCGACCGCACCATCGACGGGCAGTTCTCCATACCGTGGCCCGCCAAGGGCCAGGGCGCCGTCCGTGTTCCCGGCTCCGGCGACCTCGGTACCTTCGGCGAGCAGAAGCCCGTCCCGACGGCCAGCGTGGCCAAGGTGATGACGGCCTATGTGATCCTCAAGGGCCACCCGCTGCGCAAGACCGAAACCGGTCCCGACGTCACGGTCGACGCGAAGACGGTGGCGGACGGCAACTCCGAGCACGAGTCCCGGATCACGGGCCTCACGGCCGGGGCGAAGTTCAGCCAGCAGGACATGCTGAAGATGCTCATGATCCCCTCGGGCAACAACGTGGCCCGACTGCTGGCGCGCTGGGACACTGGCACCGACTCCGAGGCCGCGTTCGTCGAGAAGATGAACGCCGCCGCCAGGGAGCTCGGGATGAAGGACACCACGTACACGGACCCCAGCGGTCTGGACGCGGGCACCGTCAGCACCGCCGCCGACCAGCTGAAGCTCGCCGAAGCCGTCATGAAGGACGAGACGTTCCGCACGATCGTCGCGATGCCGAACGCCACGATCAAGGGATTGTCACAGCGGCTCGAGAACAACAACGAGCTGCTCACCGCCCAGGGCCTCAGCATCCGCGGCATCAAGACCGGTTCCAGCACCCCCGCCGGCGGGACCCTGATGTGGGCGGCGTACAAGTCGGTCGGTGACGAGACGCCATTGATCCTCGGCACGTTGATGGATCAGCGGGTGGACGGGCCGGACGAGGACGCCGCCAACAGCCTGAAGCTGGTGCTGGCGAACAGCAAGAAGATCATCGAGTCGGTGCGCACTGCGCTCGCGTCGGTCCCGGTGATCCGCAAGGGCGACGTCGTCGGCCATGTCGACGACGGACTCGGCGGCCGTACGCCGCTGGTGGCCACCAAGGACCTGAATGTGATCGGCGTGCCGGGCCAGCGGCTGAAGCTGTCCCTCACGGCCGGCGCCGGTGCCGGTGCCGGCGGCGGACCGCTCCCGCACACCGCGAAGGACGGCGCCGAGGTGGCCGTCCTGACGGTCGGCATCGGGGAGGGCGCCAAGAGCGTGCCCGTCGCGGTCAAGGGGGCCCTGGCCGAGCCCGCGTTCGGCACGCGGATCACCCGCGGCTTCTAGGGACCGTCCGGGCAGAGGGGAGGTGGCGGGCCCCCGGGGCCCCCCCCCCCCGCCGGTGAAGGCCCCGCCCGGCCGGCGGGGCCCCCCCGCAGCGGGGTCCCCGACAGACCCGCGCCGGGGCCGCGCACACACCCCCCCCCGCGCC
>NZ_JBSGXU010000381.1:0-1939 GCF_053610205.1 Streptomyces sp. NPDC054932
GCCATGTCCTTGATGAAGCTCCAGCCGGTGAGCCGTTCGGTGGCGGGGATCTGGGCGGTCAGGGCCAGGGCGGCTTCGACGGGCAAGGCCTGGGCGAGGTCGACGCGTTCGTCTCCGACGAGCTGGCGGCCGAGGGCGGCCAGGACGGTGCGGACGGCTTCCTCGGCGCGTTCGCGGGTGGGGTAGGCGCCTTCGTAGCGCACGCGTTCCAGCATCTGCTCGAACGTCATGGCGGGGTGGGCCTGGTGCGGTCGAGGCTGGTCGTACATGGTGCTGCGGTTGCCTTTCTCTTCGATGATTCGGTGTCCGGCCGATGGTGTCGGCCGGTCAGGTGGGCTGGGGGTGGCCGAAGAGGAGGTCGTAGCCGGGCGGGAGCTGGAGCAGGACGTCCCGGATGAGGATGTCTCCAGCTGCGGCGGCCACGGTGGAGAGGACTGCGCCGATGTCCCACAGGGCCGTCGTCTCGGTGGCGCCTTCGATCCAGGCTGCGGTCGCGCGGACGAAGCGTTCGGGGGAGAGCGGCTCCGCGGCCTGCAGGGGGTTGAGGAGGATCAGGGCGTAGGTCTCGGGGAGCCGGGCGGCGAGCTCGGCCCGCACGGTGCCGACCAGGTGGGCGCCCAGCAGGGCGAGGACGACGCGGGCTGCGCGTTCGGCTTCTTCCCGGGTCCGGTACTCGCCGCGTTCCTGGACGTGGTCCAGGAACGCTTCCCGGCGCATCGACATCTCACGTCACCTCCATGGGAGGGGTGAAAGGGGCCAAGGGGTGCGGAGGACGGGGTGCCGGAGGGGGATCGGGTTCCCCGTCCTCCGCCGCTGGTACCGGCCGGATCAGCCGGAGATCTGCTTGCGGCCCGCCTCGCCGCCGATGGCGATCTTCCGAGGCTTGGCGCGCTCGGCGATCGGGATCCGCAGGGTCAGGACACCCGCGTCGTAGTCGGCCTCGATGCGCTCGGTGTCGAGCGTGTCGGCCAGCATGATCTGACGGGAGAAGACACCGAGAGGGCGCTCGGAGAGTTCCATCTGCACGCCGTCGGCCTTCTCCACGGGCCGGCGTTCGGCCTTCACGGTCAGCATGTTCCGCTCGACGTCGATGTCGATCGCCTCGGTGCTCACACCGGGCAGGTCGAAGGCGATCACGTACGCGTCGCCGTCGCGGTAGGCGTCCATGGGCATGACGGACGGCTTCGACCACGTGCCCGACGTACCCGAAAACTGCTGGACGATCCGGTCCATCTCGCGGAACGGGTCGGTGCGCATCAACATCGCGAAACACCTCCAGTTGGTTCAGGCAGGAACTGCCAATGCGCTTCAACGTGCTTCCGTTGTAACATGTCATCGAAACGATGACAAGCAAACAGTCATCTGGAGGATGACAGACCACGGAGACCGCCATGACCGAGGCCGCAGAGCCGACTGCACCCGTCACCTTCCTGGCCGCCGCCGCGGCACTGGAGACCATCAACCAGGCCGTCAAGGACGCGCAGCAAGCCTCCACCAGCACGTCGGCAGCGGCACCGGCCGCGGGCCCGCACCCGGCCCTGGCGGCGCTGCTGATGCTCCGCGAGGTCCGCGAGCAGCTCGCCGGCTGGGAAACCGGCCTGATCGAAACCGCCCGCGGCCAGGGCGCCAGCTGGGCCGACCTCGCCGGCCCCCTCGGAGTCGCCAGCCGTCAGGCCGCAGAACGCCGCTACCTCCGGATGCGCCCCGGCAAAGCCGGAAGCACCGGCGAGGAACGCGTCCAGGCCACCCGCGACACCCGGGCCGCCGACCGCAGCGTGGACACCTGGGCCCGCGACAACGCCGCAGAACTGCGCCGCCTCGCCGGCCAGATCACCGCCCTGGCCGGCCTGCCCGCCGGCGCCGAAGGCGCCATCGGCGACCTGAACCAGGCCCTCGCCCACAACGACACCGCCCGCCTCGTGCGCCCCCTGGCCGACAC
>NZ_JBSGXU010000382.1:0-1844 GCF_053610205.1 Streptomyces sp. NPDC054932
GTGCATCGCAAGACGGAGAGGCGCAGCTCGTACCTGTTCGTACTCGCGCGCTTCGACAACGCGGCGAGGCGCCGTGCCGGGCGTCGCGGGCCGGGCGGGACTTTGCGGGCACCCCCTGGGCCCGGAGGATTCCACGACGCCGACCCGCCCCCGGTGACGGGCGCAGCGGGCCTCGCCCGTCTGCTCCCGGCTCAGCACGTCATCCTTCACGACGGGGATCTCTCCTTGCCCGGAGCCGCGCCTCACCTGTCCCGCCCTCCTGGGCTGCCGCTCGGCCGCGGGTCAGTCGGTGACCAGGGCCAGGACGAGACCGTCGTAGCCCTTGCTGCCGACGGTCTGGAGGGCGGTGGCCGTCAACCGCGGGTGTTCGGCGATGAGCTCGGTGAACCGGCGGACGCCCTGGACGCGGGGGTCAGGGCTGTCCGGGTCGACGACGGCGCCGTCGCGGACGACGTTGTCGCCGATGATGACGCTGCCGGGCCGGGTGAGCTTCAGGGCCCACTGGAGGTACTCCGGGTTCGACGGCTTGTCGGCGTCGATGAAGACCAGGTCGAAGGGGGCCTCGTCGGTGAGCCCGGGCAGCAGGTCGACGGCGCGCCCGCGCCGGATCTCGACGACGTGGGACACCCCGGCCCGGGCGATGTTCGCGGCGGCGACGTCGGCGCACCGCTCGTCGACCTCCAGCGTGACCAGCCGGCCGTCGGCCGGGAGGGCGCGGGCCAGCCAGATGGTGCTGTAGCCGCCCAGGGTGCCGATCTCCAGGATGCGGCGGGCGCCGCGGACGCGGGCGAGCAGGTTCAGCAGCTTGCCCTGGTTCGGGGCCACTTGGTGGGCGGGCAGGCCGGCGGCCTCGGCATCGGCGGCCGCGCGGACCAGGGCCTCGTCCTCGTCGACCAGGAGGCCGTCGAAGTAGTGGTCAACGGCCGTCCACGTCTGCTGAGCCATGGGGCGCCCTCTCTCACATCGGGTCAGTTTCCTCTGGGAACTTATAGCAGGCGGTGGGGTTTCGACAGGGAGCCGAGCCGTGTGCCGCTGCGGTCCGGACCGCTTCGGCCGCAGCGTCATCGGGCCCCGGAACAGCCCGGCACCGGTATGGCGGTGGCCCACCGGGACGGAGTCGCTGTAGCGGTCCGCCGGACGAGGAGCCGGGTGGAGCGGGTTGGGCCCGTCGAAAATGCCTCGACACCGGTCGCGGTGGTCGGGGATGCTTCGCGCGATGATCAGAATCGACGACACGCCGCCCTCGTGGGACGAGCGCACCCAGCTCACCACGTTTCTCGACTACACACGTGACACCGCCCGCGCCAAGTGCGATGGCGTGTCTGCGGAGAACGCCCGCAAGGCGCTCCTGCCGGGATCACCGCTGATGACGATGAGCGGAGTGATCAACCACCTCCGCTGGGTCGAGTACTACTGGTTCCAGGTGGTCTTCCTCGGCGAGGAGGACCGGGGCCCGTGGACCGAGGAGGACCCCGACCGCGAGATGCGCATCGCCGTCGACTTCCCGCTCACGCAGTTGCTCGACGAATACGCCGAACAGAGCTCCCGCTACCGCGAACTGGTCGCCGGGAACGGCCTGGACGACCGGGCCGAGCGAACCATCCGCGACGGCCTCCGGGTCGACCTGCGCTGGATCCTCCTTCACCTCACCGAGGAGACGGCCCGCCACAACGGCCACCTGGACATCCTGCGCGAGATGCTCGACGGCACGACCGGCGGCTAGGCCGTCTCTTTCGGATCTTGCCGGGTCCGCGCCGCCCGGCACCGCACCTCGCCGCGTTGTCGGAGCACCGCAGTACGTCCAGTACAACGGCGCTCCTCCGCCCAGGGGGCACCTCCCAGCG
>NZ_JBSGXU010000383.1:0-1842 GCF_053610205.1 Streptomyces sp. NPDC054932
TTTGTGGTGGGGGGTTTTTTTTTTTTTTTATAACCCGCTGGGGGGGCATTATTACGCCCCCCCCCCCCCCCCCCCGGGGGGGCGGCGGCGGCGCCCGCCGCCCCGCGACACCCCGACGTTCAAGAAGTGGCCCATCCAACACAGGCAGGCACTTTGTGGAGTTCCGGCATTACGACCAGTCCGAGGTCACGATCCCTCAGCTCGCCCTCGACCTCGACCCCTACCGCTTCCCCGGCGCCGACACCGCCCCGCCCACGGCCTACGTCGCCCTTCCGCAGAACCGCCCAACGGACACGGACAGTCACCTGCCTCACCCCGGCGAAACACATCCCGCGGCACAGGGGCCGGCGTCCGACCCACGCCTCGCCTGGCCCCTGACGCCGCTGACGCCCCTGGAGCGGCGGAGGCTGGACCTCCAAGCGGCGCTGACGACCATCGGCGTCCCACCGGTCCCCGGCGATCTGGAATCCATCAACATCCTCTCGTCGCTCGACGACACGACCCACGCCACCCTCGTACGATGGATCACCACCAACCGCTGAACCCACGGCCGGTTCAGATGCCCGGGACGGGGGGCGGCCTTCAGGATGCGGCCGGACAATCCGCCGCCCCGGCTGCGGCCGCTGTGTCGCAGGTGTTGCCGATCGGGGCCGCAGTCTCCGCGCTCCCCACCAAGGGCCGGACCGGCTACCAGCGTTCCGGGCTCCGCCACTGGAACACGGGCGCGAACCCGTCCCTGACGGAAGGGTTGAGGCAGCCCCTTGGTCACCCCATGACAGTCACTGCCGAACGAAGAACCACCCTCACCGGGCAGTCAGTGGTCGACCATCCGCTGACACCCAAACCTCGCCGCCACGCCCCCACTCACACCTGGGTTCCGTCACCACCGCTGGCCTTGGCCGCCATCGCCCGCCGGGCATCGTGGATCACTTCGGCCGCAGAACCGCACCCTTCCGGGAGCCCTTCCACCACGAGCCTGACGGCCTCGTCGGCGGTGTCGGCTGTACCCGACGAAAGGTCCGTGTCCCACAGGCAGATCACACGCCAACGACCCTCTCCCAGGGGAAAGATGCTCGGGATGTCACTTCCGGGAGCCGAGATCGTAAAGCGGCGGAATTGCAAGGATCCGTGGCCGACCATGGGAAACAGGGAGCGCAGTTCCGGGGACCGAAGCGCCGCCTCCACAAGGTCGTGGTCAATAAGATCATCGGACAGGTGCCGCATACGCTCCCACTCGTAGGCGACCCCCCTTCCCTGGTCATGCGCCAGGGCTTTGGGACTCACCATCAGGAATTCCCACCTGGTGGCCATGTCCATCAGAGGCATCCCCGCCTGCCAGGCCTGGACCACCTCGATCGCGGCCTGCAGGGACGATGCCGCGCCCGCAGCCGCGACGCCCACAAAAGGCAGCCTCAGTGTCACCCCGATTTCGCGGCGATCGGGCCGAAGTTCCACTTGAACATCCCCGCACTCCGCCTCCACGCCGGCCACGAAGTGGCGTGACAGTCCTTCAGGCGGGTACGCCTCGCGCAGCCCGACCAGCTGCACGCCCATCCTTCCGGCGGCAGCCCGCAGCGCGGCCGTCAGATCTCCCTCGCAGGCCGCCACCTCCGGGTACAGCTCGGCGTCAGGCCTCATCGTCGAACTATCCATGCCAACCCCCGCCATCAGAAAGATCCATCGTACCCAGCGGCCTTCTCCCTTGATCGCCACGATTGTGTCCCGGCCCCTGGGGCGGGGGGGGGGGGGGTTTTGGTGGGGGGCCCCCCCCCCCCCGACCGCGGCCGGAACATACCAGCGGGCGCGCCGGGGGGTTTTAAAAAAAAACAAGCCCCCCCGACC
>NZ_JBSGXU010000384.1:0-1768 GCF_053610205.1 Streptomyces sp. NPDC054932
CCGCGCTCGACTCCGTCAGCGAGCGGGTCGACGGGCTGGAGGCCGGCGCCGACGACTACCTCGTCAAGCCGTTCGCCCTCGACGAGCTCCTCGCCCGCGTCCGGGCGCTGCTGCGGCGGGCCGCGCCCGGACCCGCGGGCGCCGCCACGCTCGGCTTCGCCGACCTCGTCCTCGACCCCACGACCAGGACCGGGCGCCGGGGGAACCGTCCGCTGGAGTTCAGCCGTACCGAAGCGGCCCTCCTCGAACTGCTCCTGCGCCACCGCGGCCAGGTGCTCCCGCGCGAGCTGATCCTGGAACTGGTCTGGGGCCGGGACTTCGGGCCGGACTCCAACTCCCTCGCCGTCTACGTCGGCTACCTGCGCCGGAAACTCGAAGCCGCGGGCGAGCCCCGGCTGGTGCACACCGTCCACGGCGTCGGCTACCGGCTGGACGCGGCGTGAGCGGCGGCCGCCGACGGCTCGGGCGGGTCTGGCGCAGGCGGCGTCCCCTGCGGACCCGGCTGGCGCTGTCCGTCACCGCCGCCGTGGCCCTCGTGGCCGTCGGGGTGTGCGCGGCGGCGTTCCTGGTGGTCCGGTCCGCGCTCTACGAGCAGCTCGACCTCAGCCTGACCCAGTCCGCACGGCTCGCCGCCCAGCGCAACCCGGGCGCGGCACCCGGCACCCTGGCGGGGGAGTGCCGGTTCCTGGCGGCTCCCGCGTGCGCGGAGGTGGTGGGCGCAGACCCGGCCAAGGCCCCCTCGGAGCCGGGGCAGCTGCCCGTGGACCCGGCCGCGCGGGAGGTCGCCGAGGGCAGGCGGGCCCCGTATTACACGAACATCACGGTGGCCGGGTACCCCGCCCGGATGCTCACCACCGACTACGCCAAGGGGCGCGCGCTCCAGGTCGCCCTGCGGGCCGACACCGTCGAGGACGGCATCGAGGAGGCCGCCCGGTGGCTGGTGCTGATCGCCGCCGCGGGCGTGCTGCTGGCCGCCCTCCTCGGCCACTGGGTCTCGCGGACCGGACTGGCCCCGGTCACCCGGCTCACCGCGACGGCCGAGCGGATCGCCGCCACCCGCGACGCCCGGCACCGCATCGAACTGCCGCCACCGGGGCGGGAGGACGAGATCACCCGGCTGGCCACGAGCTTCAACACCATGCTGGGGGAGCTGGAACAGTCGGTCAGCGCGCAGCGGCAACTGGTCGCGGACGCCTCGCACGAACTGCGCACCCCGCTGACGGCCCTGCGGACCAACGCCGAACTGCTGGCACGGGCCGACCGGCTCACCCCGGACCAGCGCGAGCGGGCCTCCGCGGCGCTGGGACGGCAGCTGCGCGAGGTGACGGGCCTGGTGGGCGACCTGATCGAGCTGGCACGCGAGGAGGAACCGCAGCCGCTGGTGGAACAGGTCCGGCTGGGCGCGCTGGTGGAGCACTGCGCGCAGGCGGCGCGGACGCACTGGCCGGCCGTGCCCTTCCACGTGCGGGTGCCGGCCGAGCCGATCGTGGTGCCGGGGGTGCCGGCGCGGCTGAGCCGCCTGTTGGGGAACCTGCTGGACAACGCGGCCAAGTTCACCCGGGGCGGGCTGCCCGTCGAGGTGGAGCTGGTGGCGGGCGTTCCCGGCCGGGGGCCGGAACTGACGGTCCGGGACCACGGGCCGGGGATCTCACCGGAGGATCTGCCGCACGTCTTCGACCGGTTCTACCGGGCCGGGACGGCCCGCGCCCTGCCGGGGTCCGGGCTGGGCCTGGCCATGGCCCGGCAGATCGCGCGGGCGCACTCCGCC
>NZ_JBSGXU010000385.1:0-1753 GCF_053610205.1 Streptomyces sp. NPDC054932
AGCAACGGCTCGCGGGGGCCTTCGGGCTCCTCGGACCACCCGACGCGGACGGGTCCTAGACGTGGTGCGGTACGGGCCTGCGCCGCCGGCGCACGGCCAGCGAGGCGATCCCGAGACCCGCGCCGACGGGCAGGAAGCACACCCCGGCGAACATGGACAGCCCGAAGGCCACGGCCAGCGGGTGCTCCTGGTCGAACTCGACCCCTATGACCGCCGACTCCGGAAGCGTCCCTCCGTCGCGATCCGAGTGGAAGCGGGAGTCCGCGGCGTTGCCGCGGTTGTCACCCAGTACGAAGACCCGGCCCTGCGGAACCGTGACGTCGAAGTCCACCCCGCCGGCTCCCGGAGCGCCGTCCAGCACGTAGGGCTCGTCGAGCGGCTGCCCGTTGAGGGCCACGGCCGTGTCGCCCCTCCTGTAGGAGATGCGGTCGCCCTCCACCGCCACCACGCGTCCGACGAACAGACCCGGCCCTCCCGGCATTCCCCATTCGGCCGGGTCGTAGAGCACGATGTCGCCGCGGTGGACCACGGCGGGGTCCTTCCGCAGGACGAGGAGGTCCCCCTCGACGAGCGTGGGCCGCATGCTCTCGCTCACCGCGTGCACCGCCGTGAACCGGCTGAGCATGAACGCGGCCGGCCCGGCGATCAGTGCGAAGCCGAGCAGCAGTAGGACGACCGCCGCGATGCCGCGTCTCCGGCCGGGCCTGCGTTCCATGGTTCCGTTCCCCTCCCAGTAGTACATGTGGCCGAAAGCGTACGATCCGGCTTGATCCACATGGTGGTCGGGGCGGGCGGCTGCCGGATCCCGGCCAGCACCTCCAGGCGCCCCGGCAGGTTCCGGCCGGGACGACCTGACACAGACCCGCACCTTCTTCCTCGTCTGACTGGGGCTCACTCCACCGATCGGTGTAGATTCGTGCTCAGTGTCAGGCGTCGCTGCTGATGGCGGGTCGGGCGGTCCTTGCGACCGGCCGAGGGGAGAGAGGACCCCCGACGGACTGTGCTCGGTGTCCCGTCCCCAGGACGGCGCACGGCCCAGCCGTACCCACCCTCTCGAACCATGAGGAGCAGCACCCATGGACTTCAAGGTCGCAGACCTGTCCCTTGCCGCGTTCGGCCGCAAGGAGATCACCCTGGCCGAGCACGAGATGCCGGGCCTGATGTCGATCCGCCGCGAGTACGCCGAGGCGCAGCCGCTGGCCGGCGCCCGCATCACCGGCTCGCTGCACATGACGATCCAGACCGCCGTGCTCATCGAGACCCTGGCCGCCCTCGGCGCCGAGGTCCGCTGGGCCTCCTGCAACATCTTCTCCACCCAGGACCACGCGGCCGCCGCCATCGCGGTGGGCCCGAACGGCACCCCGGAGAACCCGCAGGGCATCCCGGTCTTCGCCTGGAAGGGCGAGACGCTGGAGGAGTACTGGTGGTGCACCGAGCAGGCGCTCACCTGGCCGAACACCCCCACCGGCGGCCCGAACATGATCCTCGACGACGGTGGTGACGCCACCCTCCTCGTCCACAAGGGCGTCGAGTTCGAGAAGGCCGGCGCGGCCCCGGACCCGTCGACGGCGGACTCCGAGGAGTACGCCCACATCCTCACCCTGCTCAACCGCACCCTCGGCGAGTCCCCCCAGAAGTGGACCCAGCTCGCGTCCGAGATCCGCGGTGTGACGGAGGAGACCACCACGGGTGTCCACCGTCTGTACGAGATGATGTCCGAGGGCACGCTGCTGTTCCCGGCGATCAACGTGAA
>NZ_JBSGXU010000386.1:0-1739 GCF_053610205.1 Streptomyces sp. NPDC054932
GCGGTGGCGGTACCCAGCCAGACGAGACCCGCGGCGGCCAGCGCGGCCACCCGTACTGCGTTCTTGTTGATCACGACAACTCCTCTGCGGACGTGGAACGTTGCCGGAGGGCGCGTCGGTCGGTCGCGCCTTGCCCCCGTTGCCCACGACTCTGCCAGAGGCCTGCGTGACAGCGGCAGGCACGTAAGGGATCATGTGTGTGCCATGCACCTTTAGGAGGCAAGCAGTTGGACACGGGCGCGGATGCGGAGTTACCGGAGGTCGACAGCGCGGCGATCGTGCTGTACCGGTGGACACTCGTGCAGGGCGGTCTCTCCCCTTCGGCGCTGCCGAGAGCCGCTGCCGAGACCGGACTGACCGAGGAGCGGTGCCGCGCCGCACTCCGCTCGCTCACCGACACCTGTCTCCTGAGGACGGCGGGCGAGGGCTGGCAGGCCGTCAGCCCTCAGGCGGCCGGGGCACACCTGCTGTCCGGGCCGGAGGCCGCGCTGCGCGCGCACGAGGAGCAGCTCCGGGCCCGCAGGGAGGAACTCCAGAACCGGCGGGACGCGTTCACCGGGCTCATCCCCGTCTACCTCCAGGCGCGGCAGCACGTCTTCCCGCAGGGCACGATCGACCACCTGCCCGACCAGTTCGCGGTGCGCGCGCTCCTCACGGAGGTCATCGACGGCTGCCGCGCCGAGATCCTGGTGTCCAAACACGGTGGCTCGTTCCCGGAGGCGGCGCTGCGCGAGGCACTGCCGCGTGACCTCGCGCTGCTGGAGCGGGGCGTGCGGATGTGCAGTCTCTACCAGCACGCCACCCGCTTCGACCCGGTGACACGGGCGCACGCGGAACGGCTGATCGGGGCGGGGGCGGAGATCCGCACGCTCCCCGAGGTGCTCCCGCAGATGATCATCATCGACGGGGAGCTCGGTTTCCTGCCGTCCCGGTCCGGCGGGGCGCTGCTGATCCGGGAGCCGGACCTGCTGGGCTACCTGCTGGACGTCTTCCACCGGGACTGGGAGTACGCGACGCCGTTCGCGACGGGCCCGCAGGCGGCCCACGACATCTCGGAAACGGTCAAGCAGAGCATCCTGGCGCTCCTGGCCAAGGGGCTCAAGGACGACTCGATCGCGCGACGCCTCGGGATTTCGCTGCGGACCTGCCGCAGGCACGTCTCGGAGCTGCTGCTCCAGCTGGGCGCGAACAGCCGCTTCCAGGCCGGGGTGATCGCCGAACGGCAGGGCCTGACACAGGGCCGCGGCGCGGCTTCGGAACGGGCACCGGAGCGGGTACCGGAACAGGCGCCGGAGCGGTCACCGGCGACCGGCACGGCTGCGGTGACGGCGCCGGTGTCAGCGGTGGCGGCGCCGGTGTCAGCGCCTCTCCCCCGTCCTTCCCCCACCCCGGAGCCGGCCGGTAACCCGGCTTCGCACGCCGCCGACCAGGTCCGTCCGCCCGGCTGCCCCGGCTGTGGGCGGGCTCTCCCGGCCGCCGCCGGGAGCCGTCCGGCCCCGGGCCGACCCGCCCGGCACTGCTCGGCGTCCTGCCGGGCGAAGGCCTACCGCGCCCGCCGCAAGTCCCGGCCCGGGGACGTCGGGCCCGCTGAACAAGCGTGACGAAATCGCCCCCACCACGTCACGAAACCCCCGTGGCCGCCCGGAGCCGGAGAGCCGGACCGATCATGACGTGCCGCCGGGCGGGACCAGCGGATCGAGCGGGCGCGCGGACGGGCCGGAGGGGACGAGCACGGCCGC
>NZ_JBSGXU010000387.1:0-1719 GCF_053610205.1 Streptomyces sp. NPDC054932
GACGGCCGGGGCGTCGGGTGTGCGGGCGGCCTGGGCTGCGAAGAGGGCCGGGAAGGGCGTGGTGTCCGAGCCTTCGGTGGAGCCGGAGAAGAGGTTCAGGAGGTCGGTCTCGCCCGGGGGCAGGTGGACCGCGGTCGCGTCACCGTCACCACCGGCCGCCATCGACTCCAGCACCGCGCTGAACATCGCGCCCACCCGCTCGGCGGCGTCCTGGGCCAGCACATGGTTGTTGGTGCTGATACCGAGGACTCCGCCGAAGACGGACACGTTGAGGCCGAACTCGGTCGGGGCGTCGTGGATGCTCCCGGCGGTGTCGATCACCTTCTCGTCGACCATGTGGAAGTCGAGGAAGTTGAAGACGACGTCGACCAGTCGGCCGCCGCTGCCGGAGAGCCGCTGGATCTCCGGGTACGGGAAGTGGCGGTGGCCCCACATCCGTGTCTCGCGGTCGAAGACCTCCCGCACCAGCTCGCGCCAGGTGCGGGCGCCCCGCCGGTGGGCGAACGGCAGCGTGTTGACGTGCATGCCGTAGACGCCCTCGCCGCCGGGGACCTCCAGACGGCCGTGCGCGACGATGCCGGTGAAGAAGGAGCGCTCGTCCGTGAGCTGGCTCATCACCTTCAGGTGCGCGGCGTGGAAGACCGCCTTCAGCGGCACCCCCGCATCGGCGGCCAGGGCGCGCAGACCCGCGCCCAGGGCGGTGACGGGCAGACGTACGCCGGTGCGCGTGCGCGGGACGGACGGGTCCTCGGCCCAGTGGGCCGGCAGGGTGAACCGGGCGTTCTCGGTGACCAGTTCGCGCCAGTGCTCCCGGTCCTGCTCGGAGGCTAGGGAGGTCAGCTCGGCGGCGATGAAGTCGGCGTAGCGGACGGGGAGCGGCTCGGCGACGGGAGAAGCCGACCGGTAGGCATCCACGAGCTCCATGAGCAGGGTGTGGTAGCTCCAGCCCTCGGTGATCGCGTGGCACTGGGTCATGGTCAGACGCCAGGCGTCGTCGGAGACCAGGTGCGCGGAGATGCGGATCAGCGGCGCGGCGGCCACATCGAAGGGCAGGTCACGCTCCCGCGCGATGAACTCCTGTACGTACTCGGCCTGCTGGACGTCGTCCAGATGCCGCAGATCGGCGGTGGTGACCGGGATCTCGGCCTCGGCGTGCACGAGCTGGAGCGGCGCCGAGTAGGTGGTGAGGTCGAAGGAGGTGCGCAGTGCTTCGTGGCGACGGCTCATGGCGCGGACGGCGGCGGTGAGCGCGGCCGCGTCGAACGGCTTCTCGTCCCTGACCAGGAAGGAGTTGACGTTGTGGTAGTTGTTCCGGTCGCTGTCGGCGAGGAGCTCCAGGACCATGCCGAGCTGGACCTGGGAGACGGGGTAGGCGTCGTCGATGCCGGCGGGGAGAAGAGCGCGGTCGTCGTCGGAGACCAGGGCGTACGGGGCGACGCCGGTGAAGACCTCCGCGCCGGCCGCGGACCGGCCCGTGGCCAGCTCGGCGAGGCGGGCCACGGTGTTGTGCTCCATGACCTCGCGGACGGAGAGGGAGAAACCGGCGGCACGGAGCTTGCCGACGAGGCTGACTGCTCGGATGGAGTCGCCGCCGAGGTCGTAGAAGCTGTCGTGGATGCCGATTCGGTCGTGGCCGAGGACGTTCTGCCAGACGTCGGTGATGCGCTGCTCGGTGGTGGTGCGGGGGGCGGTGTAGGCGGCCGTGCTGCCGAGGGCGTC
>NZ_JBSGXU010000388.1:0-1699 GCF_053610205.1 Streptomyces sp. NPDC054932
CCGCGTCGTTCGGGCAGGAGCGGTTGTGGTTGCTGGATTGCCTGGGTGCGGGTTCGGCGTATCACGTGGCGGGTGGTCTGCGGGTTTCGGGATCGCTTGATGTGGGTGTGCTGGAGCGTGCGGTGGCGGGTGTGGTGGCCCGGCACGAGGCGTTGCGGACCCGTTTCGCGTGGCTGGACGGTGCGCTGCAGCAGGTGGTGACGGAGGCGGACGGTCTGCCGGTGTCCGTGCCGGTGGTCGTGGTCGAGGGTCTGCTGGAGGAGTGGTTCGAGGGTGTGGTGGAGGAGCCCTTCGATCTGGCTGCGGGTCCGCTGGTGCGGGTGGTCGTGGGCAAGCTGGGTGAGGGCGAGGGTGAGTGGGCGGTCGGTCTGGTCGCGCACCACACGATCGTCGACGGCTGGTCGATGGGCCTGATCCTGCGCGAACTCGGCGCCCTCTACGGCGCCCACGCGGCCGGCATCGATCCGGAGACGGTCCTGCCCGCCCTGGACCTGCAGTACGGCGACTTCGCCGTCTGGCAGCGCGAGGAACTCTCCGGTGAAGCCCTCGAAGAGGGACTCGCCTACTGGAAGGACGCGCTGACGGGTGCTTCGGGTCTGGAACTCCCCGCGGAGCGTCCCCGCACCGATTCCGCGTCCTCGTATCCGGCAGCGCAGGTCCCGGTCGTGGTTCCGGCCGGGCTCGCGGGGCGGCTGAAGGCGGTCGCGGAGACGGGCCGGGCCACCGTGTTCCAGGGTCTGCTCGCTTCGTTCGCCTCGGTGCTGGGGCGTTGGTCGGGTCAGTCGGATGTGGTGGTGGCGACGCCGGTGGCGGGTCGTTCACGGGCCGAGCTGGAGGACGTGGTCGGGTTCTTCGTGAACACGATCGCCCTGCGTCTGGACACCGCCGGCCGTGGTTCGTTCACCGACATGCTGGGCCGGGCCCGGGAGACGGTGCTGGGGGCGCTGGCGCATCAGGACGTGCCGTTCGAGAAGGTCGCGCAGGTCGCCGGGAGTGATCTGGTCCGGGTCCTGCTGGCTCTGGACAACACCCCGCGCGGCGGCTGGGAACTCCCCGGCGCGCAGGTCAGCGAGTTCCAGGCGGGTGGGGGGCGTGCCCAGTTCGAGATTGCTCTGCACCTGCGGGAACGCGGCGACGGGTCTTTGGAGGGCCGGCTGGAATACGCGGCGGACCTCTTCGACGCGGACGGCATGGAATGCCTGGCCGGTGCCTGGCTGCGACTCCTGGAAGCAGCCGTCACCGCTCCTGATGCAGTTCTTGCCTCGCACCAGTTGTCGAGCCCGGCCGAGCAGGCACTGATCGCGTCGTTCACCGCCCCGGATCCCGAGCCGGTGACGGGTCTGATGCACGAGGAGATCGCCCGGCAGGCCGCCGCGACCCCCGACGCCCTCGCCGTCACCGACGAGACAGGCAACACCCTCACCTACCGTGAGCTGGATGCTGCGGCGAACCGCCTCGCCAACCACCTGCGGTCCGCGGGTGTGGGGGTCGAGGACGTGGTGGGCGTCTGCCTGCACCGCTCCCTTGATCTCGTCGTCGCTCTGGTCGGTGTCCTGAAGGCCGGCGCCGCCTACCTCCCCCTGGACCCCGACTACCCCACCGGCCGTCTCACCGCCATGGCCACCGGCTCCCGGGTCCCGCTCGTCCTGACCCACGACCTCGCCCAGGACATCGCATCGTCCCTCGAACTCCCGGACGG
>NZ_JBSGXU010000389.1:0-1576 GCF_053610205.1 Streptomyces sp. NPDC054932
TGATTTTCACTTATTAGTTAGTCGGAAGCGTATGATTTTTTTTAGTTACAGGTCGGGTGATCACCCGACAAGGGCGGCCGCCTCTCTGCAATGACGCCTCTCCGGTAGCGGCACGATGGGCGCGTGCCTGCGACGCCCTGGAGTGGGTTATCAAACGCGACCTACAGGATGAGCCGTGGGTGGCCAGGCTGACCGATCAACTGCACCACACGGGGCGCGGGCTGTTGACCGGCATCGCATCGCTGCTCCCATGGCCGAGCCGGTGGTCGTGGCCTACGACGGACGCGAGGAGATCGATCTGCCGTGGCCGGCACACTACCTCCTCTGGGCCCAGTATCCAGGCGTTTGCACGGGCTCGCGCCGCTCCCTGCGAGTGATCGGTGACGCCGAATGGTACGACTCGCCCGCCGTGTACCAAGGCCGCGTTCTCGCCCGACTCCCACTGCTGGTGGAACACCCAAGCAGCCGGGCGCTCCCCCACTCCCATCTCACGCCAGCTTCTCCGCCAGGGACCAGGCAGGACCAAGATCCGGACCAATTCCGGACCAGCCCCAGCCGAGGCGCCGCACCAACTTCCGTTTCCCCTGGTCAGCGTGGCTGTGGCTGCTGTACCACCAGGAGACGAAGAATCTGCTGAGCCGTACGGCGCGGCTCTCTGGTGTCGGCGGCTGTCACGGCGACTACGCAGACTTCCGAACCCGGTCGGCAAGTTGCTGCCAGCGCCGATGCACAGAGGAACCGCCCTCCGCGTCGACCGAGCCCAGACCACCGGCGGCTTGCTGGAGCGGTGGAGGCTCGCGCGCGCGGTGTGGCCGAAGACCTCGAGGAAGACGCAAGACGTCGATCCGTTCCACTATCAATCCCGGGGTGCTGGTTCTATGTTCGTCATCTCGATGCTGAGGGGGGAGTGCATGGACCCTGACGACGTGATGATCGATGCCCTGGCCGACAAGATCCTCGGGGGCAAGGTCGGAGGCGCGCTCCACCTTCCGTTCCGGTGGAAACAGAAGAATGCTCCGCGTCGCGCGTACTCCCCTATCCACGTCGAGGCGAACACTCCTGTCCGCACCGATCTCTCCTGCCGCCTCGACCTCCGCTTCCGAATAGGCCTCGACTAGCCGTGGGAGTACAGCCTGATACTCCTCCACCCCGGAAGCCGCACGGTCCTCCGGCGCCTCGATGTTCGGGGGACACACCTCGACCGCGAAACCGGCGAGCACTTCATCAATCGCACGCACAAACACAGGTGGAGCGAACAGCGAGGCAACCGGGACGTCTACGCCCCGGACGACATCCGTCACGCGCCGGACCCGATCGCCAATGCGACGCTCACCTCTATGGATGAAGAGCACGACCGCGTCGTCAGGGACTTCGTCCTGGAATGCAAGATGGACATCTCCGCAGGCTACGTTTGGTTTCCGCCCACGCCGCCGATGCCGGCCCCGACGCTAGAGGGATTCGAGGAATACCCATGAGCGCCTCCCCCCCCATTACCTTCTTGGTGGCCCCGCAATGGGGCGCCCGGCCTCCGGAGTTGGCATGACTTTCTCCCCCTGTCGAATTGATGGCTTGGGGG
>NZ_JBSGXU010000390.1:0-1570 GCF_053610205.1 Streptomyces sp. NPDC054932
CCGGATCCGGTGGCGCACCCAGACGTTCGGCTCCACGTACACCGCGTACCCCTGCTCCGGCTCGCACCGGACGGGGACCAGCGCGCCGGGGACGCGGACCGGGCCCGCCGTGTCGAAGGGCAGGCCGGTCCACTCCTGCCACTGGGCCACGGAGCCCGAAATGGTCATCGACAGCGGGGCGACCGAGTCGACGACCCCGCCCGCCCGTACGTGGACCCGCAGCCACGGGTCGTGCGGCAGGCCGTCCTCGCGGGTGCGGTACGCGTACTCGTGGATCGAGACGTCCGGTTCGGCCGGCTTCCCGCTGGGCCGGACCGGCGCCACCACCTCGGCGAAGCCCCGCGCGGCCGCATTGTCCCGCATGGCGGCGAGCATCCGGCCCGACAGGCCCTCGCCCTGCCGGTCGGTGGCGACGGAGATCTCGACGGCGCCGACCGTGTCGGGCTCGATGCCGCGCCGCAGGTCGGAGAAGGTCCACATGAGGACCTGGTCCCAGCCCCGCGCGGGCAGTTCACCTCCGCCCCGGCCGGGTGCGCGCAGGGCGAAGGGCACGCTGAACCCCCGGGCCACCACGGCCGCGCCCTCGGTGGCGACGAGCACGTACTGCGGGAGTTCGGCCACCATCCGCGGGTACAGCAGCGATCCCAGCGAGTCGTGCCGGGCGAACTCCGGCCACGAGTCCTTCATGTCCCACAGGCGGGCGGCCAGTTCGGGTCGTTCCGCAAGCGTGGTGATCTTGATGCCGGTCATGCCCGGAGGGTATGGCGGATCCCGGAACCACTCAAACGAATGGGGCGGCACGTCCGCCCCCGGCGTGCCCTGCCGGCGGCCCGCGCCGGCCGGCAGACCCGCGGTGTCCGCGGACAATCCGTATTGTCCGCCCCCTCCCTTGCCGTTGACCTGCGGATACCGCTCGGGTCCCGTCCGGACAATGCGGCCGGCGAACAGAGTGGTGCCCGCTTCAGGGGGACCCAACCTCCACCGCCCGACTACCCAGGAGACACGTTGACCGGCATGAAGAGCATGAAGAGCACGAACGGTCGCCGCATGGGCCGCGCACTCGCCACACTCGCCCTCGGCCTGTCCGCGGTCGCGATCGCGGCCCCGCCGGCACCGGCGGCCGCAGGCGGCGAAAGCACCGTTCTGGCGTGCACCCCCTGGAACAAGGTCCGCGGCGAAGGCGGCGGCAGCGGCGAGATCTGTGACGGGGCGCGGGCCACCGGAACCATCTTCGACGCCAAGGCCGACGGCCGGTGCCCGTTCATCAAGTTCTACTACGCGGGCGGCGGCCACAAGTCCAGCCCCCAGGTCGGCCCCGCCGGAACCAGCAAGTGGATCGACGTCTGGGCGGATCCGGGCAAGTACTTCAACGGCACGGCGTCGGCGGAGTGGCGCTCCTGCTGATCACCGCCGAAGGGTGACCCGGGGCCGTACGGGGGCGGCCGGATTGCGGGCGGGGGCGGGGGGGGGGGGGGGATGGTGTGGAACAACACCCCCCCCCACACCTCAACACCGAGCGACACCGGGCCCCGCCCGAGAAAGTAGTACTCAAGGACGGGGGAGTGAAAAG
>NZ_JBSGXU010000391.1:0-1534 GCF_053610205.1 Streptomyces sp. NPDC054932
GCCGGCGCCCGGCCGGGCCCGCCGAGACCCGGCGGTCAGCCCCGCCGGTGTTCCATCAGGGACAGCGGCATCAGCGGCACGCCGACGTCCAGCAGGCACGCCGCGGGCAGTGCGCGCGCGCCGAGCAGCCGGCGGCAGACGGACTCGGCGTGCTGCTCGGCCTCCTCCAGCGAGTCCGACAGCAGGTAGAAGCCGAGGGTGAAGTGCTCTGCGGACTGCGGGTGCACCGCCAGGTGCTCCACCCGGTCCCGGGGGCTCAGACCCGCACGGGCCGCTTCGCGCAGGTCGTCGGGGACTTCCACCGGAGGGACCGTCCGCAGACGGGCATGGACGAGGTACATGCCCCCACCGTCGCCCCTGCGGAGCAGTCGCGGACGCCAAACAGGATGGCCGCTTCCGGCCGGGGACAGAACTGGCCGACGGGCCCATCTCTGAGATGATCAAGGTGATTGATGTGCCAACGGGGGTGGGGGATACACATGTTGACCGAACTCGGGCTCGACGCGAGAGCCGAAGCCGTCTACCGCGCCATGCTCATGGAACCGACATCGGGCGTCACGGCCCTGGCCGCAGCCGTGGGGGCCGCCGAGGACGACGTACGCGATGCCCTGGACCTGCTCAGCGAGCTCGCCCTGGTCCAGCCTTCGGCCGATGACAGCGGACGGCTGCGCGCGGTCTCCCCGGACATCGGGATGGAGATCCTCATGGCCCGGGGGCAGGCCGAGCTCGCCGCCCAGCAGCAGCGGCTGGAGGCATCCCGGGCGGCCGCGGCCCGGCTGATCTCGGAGTACTCGGAGCTGCGGCCGACCGCCCGGCACCCCGGGGTCGAGCAGCTCATCGGCCTCGACGCGGTCCGCGACCGGCTGGTCGCGCTGACCCGGGAGACGAAGGAGGAACTGCTCGCCTTCTCACCCGACGCCACGCTGAGCGAGTCGGCGCTCGTCGCCTCCCGCCCCCTGAACCGGACACTGCTCGAGCGCGGCGTACGCATGCGCACGGTCTATCTCGACAGCGTGCGCAACAGCCGTCCCTCCGTCGAGCACGCCAACTGGCTCACGGAGCTCGGCGGCCAGGTCCGTACGGCGGCGTCACTGCCGACGCGGATGCTCATCGTGGACCGTTCGACGGCGCTGATCCCGGTCAGCGACGACTCCTCGGCGGGGGCGGTCGTCCTCAGCGGCCACGGGATGCTCGTCGCCCTCTGCGCGCTCTTCGAGTCGACGTGGGCGACGGCGCAGCCGCTGGCGGAGGTGGCGGTACGCGGGCCGGACGGGCTGACCGCCCAGCAGGTCACCGCCGTACGCCTGTTGTCCGAAGGGCACACGGACGACGCGATCGCCAAACGGCTCGGGGTCTCCTCGCGCACGGCCCGGCGCATCGCCAACGAGCTGATGGAACGACTCGGCGCCCGCAGCCGCTTCGAGGCCGGCGTCCGGGCCGTCCAGGAGGGCTGGCTGCCCGCGCGCCCCTGACGGGCGCGTCCCGGCCGGCGCCCCGTCCGGTACGACACAGCCGCCCGGTGCGACCACGAGAG
>NZ_JBSGXU010000392.1:0-1500 GCF_053610205.1 Streptomyces sp. NPDC054932
GCGTGTGCCGGTCGGGCCCTCCTCGCTGTTCGGTGTCGGCTCGCGCCGGTCCTGTCCGTCAGACGGTCACCGGGATGCCGAGCATCGCGGAAGCCTGCTGGAGCGGGCTGAGGACGCGCCTGGGCGCGGCGGCCCGGGGGAGGCCGCGGCAGGTGAACCCGAGCTGGGTCATGGCCCGGAGGACTTCACCGGCGCTGAAGTCGCGGCGGTCCTGGCGCGTGATGACCTGCCCGACCTGCTTGACGGGGTAGGTACGGCGCCCGATGATCACGGACTCGCCGACGACCTGCTCGGGCTTGATGCCCTTCATCGACTCCAGGACACCGCTCTTGGTCAGGTCGAAGGGGAAACGGGCGATGACACAGCGCATGTTGCCTCACAGGAAGAAGAAGACGGGGACAGCCGTGCCGCGGTGAGGCGGTTCAGCGGGCAAGGGCGAGGACGCCCAGAGCACTGCCCTGCTCATCGACGACCGGCAGGGCATCGAGCCGGCGGTAGCGCATCGCGTGTTCGGCTTCGGCCATCGTGGTTGCGGGTGAGGCGACCGGCCCGCGGTCCCCCAGCAGGTCGCGGAGACGGACCCGGTCGGTGTACGCCGCGCTGTCGCGGATGGCGGTGAGCTGGGCCTGCGTGACCAGCCCGGTGCACAGGCCGTCCTCGTCGCAGACGAGCAGATGACCCGCGCGGGCGCCGGCCATGACGGCCAGGGCCACCTCGACCGTCATGTCGTCACATACCTGTGGACCGGCCGCCTCCATCGCGTCGTCCACCGTCCGGTGCACAGCGTTGGCGTTCGCCGAGCGGGGCTGCATCTGGACCAGCGTCAAAACGTACCTCCTGCAGAGATGGGTCAGTTTCCTGATCACGTGCTTCTCAGGCCGCCGCATCGAAGGCGGACTGCCGCACGCTCACGCGCCGGGCCGTCGAAGCGGGCCGTCGCCTGCCCCGGGAAGCGGCGCTGCGCTTGGCGCGTTCGACGACCGGTGCGGTGATGACGACGGGGACGCCGGAGGGGGCCTGGGCGCCGGTGATCCGGTGCAGGGCCTCTTCGCCCGAGCGGACCTGCGTGGTCTGCGGGGTGATCCCGGCGGCCTGCATGAGGCGGGTCATGTCGCGGCGCTGGTTGGGGGTGACGAGGGTGACGACGCTGCCGGACTCGCCGGCGCGGGCGGTGCGGCCGCCGCGGTGGAGGTAGTCCTTGGGGTCGGTCGGCGGGTCGATGTTCACGACGAGGTCGAGGTTGTCGACGTGGATGCCGCGCGCCGCCACGTTCGTCGCGACCAGCACGGTGACGTGCCCGGTCTTGAACTGGGTCAGGGTGCGGGTGCGCTGCGGCTGCGACTTCCCGCCGTGCAGGGCGGCGGCCCGCACGCCGCTGTTCAGCAGGTCCTGGGTCAGCCGGTCGACGGCGTGCTTGGTGTCCAGGAACATCATCACCCGGCCCTCGCGCGCCGCGATCTCCGTCGTCGTCCGGTGCTTGTCGGCGCCGTGGACGTGCAG
>NZ_JBSGXU010000393.1:0-1468 GCF_053610205.1 Streptomyces sp. NPDC054932
CCCCCCCCATTACCTTCTTGGTGGCCCCGCAATGGGGCGCCCGGCCTCCGGAGTTGGCATGACTTTCTCCCCCTGTCGAATTGATGGCTTGGGGGGTGGTGTCACCGGCTCCGGAGGCATCGACAGACCGCTGATTAGGGGCATGACCACCGGCTTCTTCGCAGGTCGGGAGGCTCTTCGTAATGTGGATGTGGCGATCGGTGCCGTGGGACGGCCGGGCGAGGACGACCGGAGGACGCACGTGATCGACGTCAGTGACATCGGCGCCTTCCTCGGCCTGGACGTCGGTAAGGGCGAACACCACGCCACCGCCGTCACCCCGGCCGGGAAGAAGGCTTTCGACAAGCGGCTGCCCAACAGCGAACCCAGGCTCCGCGAGGTGTTCGGGAAACTGCAGGCCAAGCACGGGACCGTCCTCGTTGTGGTGGATCAGCCGGCCTCGATCGGGGCCCTGCCGCTGGCGGTGGCCCGGGACATGGGATGCCCGGTCGCCTATCTGCCCGGGCTGACGATGCGGCGGATCGCTGACCTCTATCCCGGCGAGGCCAAGACCGATGCCCGCGACGCCTTCGTCATCGCGGATGCCGCCCGCGTCATGCCGCACACGCTCCGCTCGGTCGACCTCGAGGACGAGACCATCGCCGAGCTGGAGATGATCGTCGGCTTCGACGACGACCTGGCCGGCGAAGCGACGAGGATCAGCAACCGGCTGCGCGGCCTGCTCACGCAGATCCATCCGTCGCTGGAGCGGGTCCTGGGGCCGCGAGTGCAGCACCCGGCCGTGCTCAAACTCCTCAACCAGTTCGGTTCCCCGGCGCAGATCCGCAAGGCCGGACGACGCCGGCTGATCACATTGATACGTCCGAAGGCACCGCGGATGGCCGAGCGCCTGGTCGAGGACATCTTCACTGCTCTGGACGAGCAGACCGTTGTCGTCCCGGGCACAGACGCGGCCACATTGATCGTTCCCAGCCTCGCCGCCTCGCTCCAAGCAGTGCTTGACCAGCGGAAACTCCTCGCTTCGAGGATCGAGGAACTGCTGGAGGCACACCCTCTTTCGAAGGTCCTGACGTCCATGCCGGGGATCGGCGTCAGGACCGGAGCACGCATCCTCATCGACGTCGGTGACGGATCCAGTTTCCCGTCCGCCGCCCACCTCGCCGCCTACGCAGGCCTCGCCCCAACGACCCGCAGTTCCGGTTCCTCGATCCGCGGCGAACAGCCGTCCCGGCGCGGAAACAAGCAGCTCAAACGCGCTTTCTTCCTCTCCGCATTCGCAGCCCTGGCCGACCCGGCCTCCCGCACCTACTACGACAAGAAGATCAGCCAGGGCAAACACCACACTCAAGCCCTCCTCTGCCTCGCCAGGCGCCGGGCCGACGTCCTCTTCGCCATGCTCCGAGACGGCACCTTCTACGAGCCCCAACCCGCCCCATCACCTTGACCAAACCCATAGGGGCACCCCCCC
>NZ_JBSGXU010000394.1:0-1389 GCF_053610205.1 Streptomyces sp. NPDC054932
CTAGTAGTGCTTTGTTATCTGGTCTTGTCACGTCGGGTGTGCGGTAGTTCGCTGGCTGTATGAGGGCTGGGGAACTTGCGGCGGTCAGGGCTCGGCTGGAGGAGTTCGCCTCTGAGATGTTCGCGCCGCTGGTGCGGCGGGACCAGCGGGCGAAGGGTGCCTTGTATCTGCGGGGGCTGCTGTTGGACGGCCGGCGGAAGTCGATGCAGCCGATGGCCGAGCGGCTCGGTGTCGATCACCAGCAGTTGCAGCAGTTCATGACGTCCTCGACCTGGCCGGTCGAGGACGTCCGGGCCCGGCTGGCATGGCGGGCCGTGAGAGCGGTGCGGCCGCAGGTGTGGGTCGTGGACGACACCGGCTTTCCCAAGGACGGCCGTTCCTCGCCCGGGGTGGCCCGGCAGTACTCGGGCACCCTGGGCAAGGTCGGCAACTGCCAGATCGGCGTCAGTGTCCACGCAGCCTCCGACACCGCCTCCTGCCCGCTGTCCTGGCGCCTGTTCCTGCCCGCCGTCTGGGACGGACCCGAAGCCGAGTCCCGCCGGCGAGCCTGCCGGATCCCCGACACCGTCCACCACCGGCCCAAGTGGCAGCTCGCCCTGGACATGCTCGACGAGCTCGCCGCCACCGGACTGCGGCCCGCAGTCCTGGTCGCGGACACCGGCTACGGCGCGAACGCGGACTTCCGCCACAGCCTGGACGAGCGAGGCCTGGCCTGGGTACTTCAGGCCAGGGGTGAGATGACCGCTCATGGCGAACAGGCGGTGCCGCACCAGCCCGGATACGGCGGGCTCGGTCCCCGGCCGCTGCCCCGCTACCGCACCCGACCGACCGCCTTGCGCGAACATGTGCTGGCCGCGGGCCGCAGCCAGGGCCTGACCGTGACCTGGCGCAAGGGCTCGAAAGCGGCGATGAGCTCGCACTTCGTCCTCTTACGGGTCCGGGTTGCCGGCCGACGTCCCAAGCCGGCAGCCGACGGCACGATCCCTCTGTCCTGGCTGATCGCCCAGTGGCCCGAGGGCGAGAGCGAACCAGTGAAGTACTGGATCTCGAACCTGCCCGGGGAGATCCCCGCCAAGGATCTGGTCCGTCTGGCGAAAGCCCGCTGGCGGATCGAACACGACTACCGCGAGCTGAAAACGGGCCTGGGGCTGGACCACTTCGAGGGCCGCTCGTTCACCGGCTGGCACCGCCACGTCACCCTCGTCACCGCCGCCCACCTGTTCCTCACCGAACAGCGGAGGACCCCAAAAGCCCCTGCCAGGGCCTGACCCTCTACCAGGCCCTGGACCTCCTCCAACACCTCATCGCCACCTGGACCGGCACCTGCCCCACCTGCCGACAACCCACCCCATGGCAGCCCTACGACACCACCTAACAAAGCACTACTAG
>NZ_JBSGXU010000395.1:0-1387 GCF_053610205.1 Streptomyces sp. NPDC054932
ACTCCGGCGCGCGGGAATATCCCGGTCAGAGCCCTCGACCGCGGGATCGGTGACGGCCGCGGCGGCTTCCGCGGTGCGCGGTGCCCGACGCGGGTGAGGAGTCTCACAGGACGTCGGCCACCGGGGCCGGTCGCGGTCTGGGGCGGACCGTCCCCGGTCGGACGTCATCAGTGCGTGATCTTCCTCGACAGGCGTCCGATCGGATCCTGGCACGGCCCCGCGGCGGGCGGGACGGAGACGAGCGACATCGTGTTCCTGGCGGACGGCCGAGGCCGGAGCAGGTTCGACAGCATCAGCGGCGAGCTCGCCGTCGGCCGCGGTGGCGCCGTACCCGCCCGCGCCCCGTCCCGCGCCGCCCCGTCCCGCCCCGTCCCGCGCCTACGGGGCCGTCGCGGCGTCGCAGTACTTCCTGATGAGCTCGTAGGAGCCGATGCGGTCATGGAGGTCGTGGACGGGCGTGGCCAGCATCAGCTCGTCCGCCCCGGTCTCGGCGGCCAGTTGCGCGAGCCGCGCCACGACGGTTCCGGGCGCCCCGACGGCCTGCTGCGCACGGAAGCCGGCCAGCGCCTGCCGTTCCTGCTCGGTGAAGGGGTGGACGGCCGCCTGCGCGGGTGTCGGGAAGGGGGTCTCGCTCAGTCCCTTCAGCAGGCCCGCCTTGATGACGTTCATCGGCCCCGCCCGCCATTCGGCCTCCTCCTGCGTCTGCGCACACACCGTCTCCACGCACAGCAGGACCCGGGGCCGCTCGCACCAGCGCGACGGGGTGAAGGCCGCCCGGTAACCGTCCAGGGCTGCAAGGGTGTTGTCCGGCCGGATGTGGTGCGCGATCGCGACCGGCAGGCCGAGGCGCGCGGCGAGGGCGGCCCCTGCGGTGCTGGATGCCAGCAGCCACGGCTCCGGAAGCGGACCGAGGGCGACCTCGTCCACCAGGAACGACAGGACGGCGGCCACATCGCTCTCGTACTCGGCGTCCGTCACGGGGTCGGCTCCGCGACGCAGCGCCCGCGCGGTGGCTTCGTCGAAGGTGCCGGGACCGCGGCCGATGCCCAGGTCGATGCGGTTCTCGTGCAGGGCGGCCAGGGTGCCGAACTGCTCCGCCAGCGTCAGGGGCGCGTGGTTGGGCGCCAGCACTCCGCCCGAACCGAGGCGGATGACGGAGGTCGAAGCGGCAGCGTGGGCCGTCAGTACGACCGGTGGGAACGCGCCGATCGCAGGGGAGTGGTGGTGCTCCGCGTACCAGAGGCGGTGGTAGCCGAGGCGTTCCATTCCTTGTGCGAAGGCCGTGGTGTCCCGCAGTGTGTCCGCGGCCCGGGTGCCCGTTTGCACCATCGCGACTTCCAGCGCTGAAAGAGGTATGTCGAGCATGCCGTCAGCATAGGGATCACGT
>NZ_JBSGXU010000396.1:0-1258 GCF_053610205.1 Streptomyces sp. NPDC054932
CCCGGTCACCGCCCCCTGCGGCGTTCCGGCGGCACCGAATCCCCCGACGGGCCCCCGCCGGACGATCTTCCGGCGTAGCCTCGGCGGTATGCCGATCCGCGCCGTGCTGTGGGACATCGACGACACCCTCTTCGACTACACGGGGGCCGACGCCGCCGGGCTCGCGTGCCAGCTGGAGGCCGAGCGCCTCGCGGAGCGGTACGGGACCCCCGCGCAGGCGCTCGCGCTGTGGCGGGAGATCACCGACCGGCACTGGGCGCGCTTCGCGGCCGGCGAGGGCACCTTCCAGGGGCAGCGGCAGGACCGGGTCCGGGAGTTCCTGGAGCAGCCCGGGATGACCGCGGACGAGGCCGACGTCTGGTTCAACCAGTACGTGGAGCACTACAAGGCGGCCTGGACCGTCTTCCCCGACGTGGTGCCCGCTCTGGACGCCCTCGCGGCCGACTACCGGCACGGGGTGCTCTCCAACTCCTCCACCGCCAACCAGGACCCCAAACTGCGCGACCTCGGGCTGCGCGACCGCTTCGAGGTACTGGTCTGCGCCGTCGAGCTCGGGGTCAGCAAGCCCGAGGCGGGAGCCTTCCTGGCCGCGTGCGAGGCCATGGGGCTGCCGCCCGGCGAGGTGGCGTACGTGGGCGACCAGCCCGAGATCGACGCCAGGGGAGCCCGGGACGCCGGATTGCTGGCCGTCTGGCTCGACCGCGACGGTCGCCGGGGCCCCGGACCCGACGGCGCTCACCGCATCGAGGGTCTTGACCTGCTCCCGGAGCTGCTGGCACGGGATACCCGTTTTGGAGCACGGTCAGGCATCCGGTAATGTTCTTTCTGCGCCGCCGGAGCGGGCCGAAAGGCCGGACGGAGGCGCCACCCGAAGAAAAGCCCCGGTAGGGGGTTGACTTTTGGTGGGGTATAGTGTAATTGGCAACACGAGGGTTTCTGGTTCCCTTATTCTAGGTTCGAGTCCTGGTACCCCAGCGCAGTGCAGCAGTAACGCAGTGCTTTGCCCCCGTTGTGTAGCGGCCTAGCACGCCGCCCTCTCAAGGCGGTAGCGCCGGTTCGAATCCGGTCGGGGGTACTGTTGGTCTGGTCTAGACCACTTTGGGCTATAGTGTA
This sequence comes from Streptomyces sp. NPDC054932, assembly GCF_053610205.1. NCBI lineage: Bacteria > Bacillati > Actinomycetota > Actinomycetes > Kitasatosporales > Streptomycetaceae > Streptomyces > Streptomyces sp. NPDC054932. Next base: position 1,114 of record NZ_JBSGXU010000396.1, read on the forward strand.
ATTGGCAACACGAGGGTTTCTGGTTCCCTTATTCTAGGTTCGAGTCCTGGTAGCCCAGCGCAGTAACAGCAGCACCAGCTAGCCCCCGTTGTGTAGCGGCCTAGCACGCCGCCCTCTCAAGGCGGTAGCGCCGGTTCGAATCCGG
>NZ_JBSGXU010000397.1:0-1242 GCF_053610205.1 Streptomyces sp. NPDC054932
GGGCGGGGGGAGTTGTTTGGTGTTGGTCTTGCCGTTGGGGAGTTGGGGGAGGTGGGTGAGGTGGGTGAGGTAGGTGGGGATCATGGCGGTGGGGAGGTGGGTGCGGAGGTGGGTGCGGAGTTGTTGGGGTGTGGGGGGTGTGGTGTGGGGGGTGGTGGTGTAGTAGGTGGCGAGGTGGGTGGTGCCGTCGGGGGTGGTGTGGGTGGTGGTGATGGTGTGGGTGATGTCGGGGTGGGTGTGGAGTGCGGTGTCGATTTCGGCGGGTTCGATGCGTTGGCCGCGGATTTTGATCTGGTGGTCGTTGCGGCCGAGGTATTCGAGGGTGCCGTGGGTGGTCCAGCGGGCCTGGTCGCCGGTGGCGTAGAGGCGGTGGCCGGGTCGGGTGGGGTGGGGGTTGAAGCGGTCGGCGGTGAGGGCGGGTTGGTGGTGGTAGCCGCGGGCGAGGGCGGTGCCGCCGATGTGGAGGTGTCCGGTGACGCCGATGGGGACGGGTTGGTGGTGGCTGTCCAGGACGTGGAGTTCGGTGCCGGTGATGGGGGTGCCGATGGGGATGCGGGTGTGGGTGTGGTGGGGGTCGACGGTGTGGGCGGTGACGTCGATGGCGGCTTCGGTGGGGCCGTAGAGGTTGTGGAGGCGGGTGTGGGGGAGGGTGGTGTGGAAGGTCGCGGCGAGGTGGGGGGTGAGTTCCTCGCCGGAGACGATGACGTCGGTGAGGGTGGTGGCGTGGGGGGTGTCGGGGTGTTCGAGGAAGTAGCGGAGCATGGAGGGCACGAAGTGGCAGACGGTCGTGCCGGTCCTCTGGATGAGGTGGGCGAGGTGGGCGGGGTCGCGGTGTCCGCCGGGGGTGACGAGCTGGATGGTGGCGCCGCAGGTCAGGGGCCAGGTCCATTCCCAGCCTGAGACGTCGAACCCGATGGGTGTCTTGAACAGGACACGGTCGGTGTGGTCGAGGCGGTAGGCGTTCTGGGTCCAGGCGATCCGGTTGACGAAAGCGGCGTGGGTGTTGACCGCGCCCTTGGGTGCACCGGTGGAACCCGACGTGTAGAGGACGTAGGCCGCGTTCTCCGGACGTACTTCGACCCGGGGGGCGGTGTCGGGGGCGGATGCGATGACCGCGCGTTCGGTGTCGAGGTTGACCAGGCGTGCGCCGTCCGGGAGTTCGAGGGACGATGCGATGTCCTGGGCGAGGTCGTGGGTCAGGACGAGCGGGACCCGGGAGCCGGTGGCCATGGCGGTGAGACG
>NZ_JBSGXU010000398.1:0-1134 GCF_053610205.1 Streptomyces sp. NPDC054932
CGTCCGTCCTACCCCCGTCGCGACGACCGCGGCGGCGACCGTGGTGGTTTCCGCGGGGGCCGTGACGACCGTGGTGGGGACCGTCCGTCCTACCCGCGCCGCGACGACCGCGGTGGCGACCGTCCCTCGTACCCCCGTCGTGACGACCGGGGCGGCGACCGCGGTGGTTACCGCGGCCGTGATGACCGTGGTGGCGACCGCGACTTCCGCGCGGACCGTGACCGGGACCCGGTCAAGCGGCTCCCGATCGACGAGGACGTCACCGGCCTCGAGATCGACGCCGATGTGCGTCAGGAGCTGCTGAGCCTGCCCAAGGGCCTGGCCGAAGAGGTCTCCAAGAACCTCGTCATGGTCGCCCGGCTGATCGACGAGGAGCCCGAGCAGGCGTACGCGTACTCCCGCATCGCCCTGCGCCTGGCCTCCCGCGTCGCCGCCGTCCGCGAGGCCGCCGGCTTCGCCGCGTACGCCACGCAGAAGTACAGCGAGGCCCTCGCGGAGTTCCGTGCCGCCAAGCGCATGACCGGCTCGGTCGAGCTGTGGCCCGTCATGGCCGACTGCGAGCGCGGCCTCGGCCGCCCGGAGCGGGCGCTGGCGATGGCCGGCGAGCCCGAGGTGCAGAAGCTGGACAAGGCCGGCCAGGTCGAGATGCGTCTGGTCGCGGCCGGTGCCCGGCGGGACCAGGGGCAGCTCGAAGCGGCCATCGTGACCCTGCAGAGCCCGGAGCTGGCCTCCAGCTCCGTCCAGCCGTGGACCGCGCGCCTGCGCTACGCCTACGCCGACGCCCTGCTGGCGGCCGGTCGTGAGGACGAGGCGCGCGAGTGGTTCGGCAAGACCCTCGAAGCGGACAAGGACGGCGCCACCGACGCCTCCGACCGCCTTGCCGAGCTCGACGGTGTCGAGTTCGTCGACGCCGCGGTCGACCTGGCCGACCTCGACGAGGACGAGGACGACGAGGACGACGACGAGGACGCGGCGGAGATCGCCGCGGCCGAGCGCGCCACCGACGTCGCCGAGTACTACGACGAGGACGACGAGGAGTACGAGCCGCTGGAGCAGTCCGACGCCGACGCCGACGCCGATGTCGAGGGCGACAAGGCCTGAGGCACGGTGACATGAAGAAGGGCGGTACCCCGG
>NZ_JBSGXU010000399.1:0-1081 GCF_053610205.1 Streptomyces sp. NPDC054932
TGTATTGATCACGAGCGTTGTTGACACTCGGCGGGTCTTGAACATGGCGAAGACCTCCGGTGTGGTGGGAGCTGTCTAGGAACTCACCGCACGGAGGCCTTCGTGTCCCACCGTAATGCCCGGCTGACCGTCTTCGGTAGGCGCCTGCTGGTCGAACGTGTCCGCTCGGGCCGCCCCGTCGCGCATGTCGCGGCCGAGATGGGCATATCGCGTGCCACCGCTCACAAATGGGTCCGCCGCTGGCGGACGGAAGGCGACGCCGGGCTTCACGACCGTTCCAGCCGCCCGCGCACGACGCCCCACCGGACGCCCTCCACGGTCGAGGCCCGGGTCTGTGACCTGCGCCGGAGCCGCAAGCTCGGCCCCGCCCGGATCGGCCCGGTCCTCGGCCTGCCCGCCTCGACCGTCCACCGGATCCTGGTCCGGCACAGCCTGAATCGCCTGGCCTGGCTGGACCGGCCCACCGGAGAGCCGATCAGGCGTTATGAGCGTGCCCGGCCCGGCGAGCTGGTCCATGTCGACATCAAGAAGCTCGGCAACATCCCCGACGGCGGCGGCTGGCGCACGGTGGGCCGCACGGCAGGTGACCGAAACCGGCAGGCCACCACCACCGAGCGCAAGAGCTCCACACCGGTGATCGGCTACTCCTACGTCCACTCCGCCGTCGACGACCACTCCCGCCTGGCCTACAGCGAGGTCCTGGCCGACGAACGCCAGCACACCGCGATCGGCTTCTGGCAGCGGGCCAACACGTTCTTCCAGGCTCATGGCATCACCGTCGAGCGAGTCCTGACCGACAACGGCTCCTGCTACAAATCCAAGCTGTTCACCCAGGCGCTGGCCGCGGCCGGCATCAGCCACAAACGCATCCGGCCCTACCGGCCCCAGACCAACGGCAAGGTCGAACGCTTCAACCGCACCCTCCTTGACGAGTGGGCCTACCTGCGGCCCTACACCTCGAACACCGAGCGGACAGCAGCGCTGGCAGACTTCCTCCACACCTACAACCACCACCGCTGCCACACCGCACTCGCAGGCAAGCCACCCATCAGCCGCGTGAACAACGCTGCGGGTCAATACA
>NZ_JBSGXU010000400.1:0-1044 GCF_053610205.1 Streptomyces sp. NPDC054932
GGACGGTCCCCGCCACGGTCGTCACGGCCGCCGCGGAACCCACCGCGGTCGTCGTCACGACGGGGGTACGACGGACGGTCGCCACCACGGTCGTCACGGCGGAAGCCGCCACCACCGGTCGGGCGGTCGCCGCGGTCGTCACGACGCGGGTACGAGGGACGGTCCCCACCACGGTCGTCGCGACGGGGGTACGACGGACGGTCCCCACCACGGTCGTCACGGCCGCCGCGGAACCCACCGCGGTCGTCGTCACGACGGGGGTACGACGGACGGTCGCCACCACGGTCGTCGCGACGGAAGCCGCCACCACCGGAGGGACGGTCGCCGCCACGGTCGTCACGGCGCGGGTAGGACGGACGGTCCCCACCACGGTCGTCACGGCCGCCGCGGAACCCACCGCGGTCGTCGTCACGACGGGGGTACGACGGACGGTCCCCACCACGGTCATCGCGACGCGGGAAGCTCGGGCGGTCGCCACCGCGGTCGTCACGGCGGAAGCCGCCACCACCGGAACCACCGGAGGGACGACCACCACGGTCGTCATCACGACGGGGGTACGACGGGCGGTCGCCACCGCGGTCATCGCGACGGAAGCCGCCACCACCGGAACCACCGGAGGGACGACCACCACGGTCATCGCGGCGGAAGCCGCCACCGCCACTGGACGGCCGGCCACTGGCACCACGGTCGTCACGACGGAACGGGGGGCGGTCGCCACCACGGTCGTCACGGCCCCCGCGGTAGCCGCCCCTGTCACCGCCGTCGTTGCGCCGAGGCTCGCGCTCCGGACGATCGTCGGGAGAGTTGGACATGGGTGTGACTCCTGTCTTCGGGGTACCGCTAGTCATTCTCGCGCAACCAACCCATGGCCGCGCTTCGGCGTAAAGATGTGAAAACAAAAAAGGACCCTTGGTCCAGCGTTGAACGCTGGACCAAGGGTCCTTTGAAAGATTGTTCGGCGGCGTCCTACTCTCCCACAGGGTCCCCCCTGCAGTACCATCGGCGCTGAAAGGCTTAGCTTCCGGGTTCGGAATGTAACCGGGC